>DASUYB010000014.1 GCA_036377595.1 Longimicrobium sp.
GGCCCACGCGGGGATGAAGGAGGAGATGCAGGGGCGCGCGTCGGGCGGCGTGCGCGAGTTCGCGCTGTATGGCGACACGTCGGGCGAGGTGGACGAGCTCGGCCTGCCCGTGCGCCACGACTGGGCGCGCGACTACCGCGGCCGCGCGTCCGTGGTCTACGGCCACACGCCCGTCCCCGCCGCGGAGTGGGTGAACGGGACGATCAACATCGACACCGGGTGCGTGTTCGGCGGCAGCCTGACGGCGCTGCGCTGGCCCGAGCGCGAGCTGGTGTCGGTCCCCGCGGCGCGCGTGTACGCCGAGCCGGCGCGGCCCTTCCTCCCCGAGCCGGGCGCGGAGCCGCCGGTGCGCGACGACGTGCTGGAGCTGGAGGACGTGCGGGGGAAGCGCATCGTCGAGACGCGCCTGAGCCGCACCGTCACCATCCGCGAGGAGAACGCGGCCGCGGCGCTGGAGGTGATGAGCCGCTTCGCCGCGAATCCGCGCTGGCTGGTCTATCTCCCGCCGACGATGTCGCCGTCGGAGACGAGCCGCGCGCCGGGGCTGCTGGAGCACCCCGCCGAGGCGTTCGCCTACTTCCGCCGCGAGGGGGTGGAGACGGTGGTGTGCGAGGAGAAGCACATGGGCTCGCGCGCCGTCGCCGTGGTCTGCCGCGACGAGTCGGTGGCGCGGCGGCGATTCGGGGTGGAGGGGGAGGGGATCGGGATCGTGTACACCCGCACCGGCCGCCGCTTCTTCGACGACGCCGCGCTCGAGGCGGCGATGCTGGAGATCGTGCGCGACGGCATCGGCGCGGCGGGGCTGTGGGACGAGCTGGCGACGGAGTGGGCGGTGCTGGACTGCGAGCTGATGCCGTGGTCGGCCAAGGCGCAGGAGCTGGTGCGCGAGCAGTACGCCGCCGTCGGCGCGGCCGCGCGCGGCGGGCTGGGCGACGCGGTCGCCGCGCTGCGGCAGGCGGCGGATCGCGGCGCGCCGGTGGATCCACTACTGGCGCGCTACGAGGCGCGCGGACGGATGGTGGAGGACTACGTGGCCGCGTACCGCCGCTACTGCTGGCCGGTGGCGTCGCTCGACGACCTGCGGCTGGCGCCGTTCCATCTCCTGGCCACCGAGGGCGCGGTGCACGTGGACCGCGACCACCGCTGGCACATGGAGACGATCACCCGCATCCGCGAGGCGGCGGGGCGGCTGCTGTACCCGACGGAATACCGCATCGTCGGCCTCGCCGACGAGGCGGCCGAGGCGGCGGCCACGGCGTGGTGGGAGGAGATGACCGCGCGCGGCGGCGAGGGGATGGTGGTGAAGCCGCTGCAGTTCGTCGCGCAGGGGCCGCACCGCCTGGTGCAGCCGGCGGTGAAGTGCCGCGGGCGCGAGTACCTGCGCATCATCTACGGCCCGGAGTACGCCGAGCCCGCCAACCTCGAGCGGCTGCGCGTGCGCGGCCTGGGCGGCAAGCGCTCGCTCGCCCTGCGCGAGTTCGCGCTGGGGATCGAAGGCCTGGAGCGCTTCGTCCGCCGCGAGCCGCTGCGCCGCGTGCACGAGTGCGTGTTCGGCGTCCTCGCGCTCGAATCCGAGCCGGTGGATCCGCGGCTTTGAAGTGCCCAGTGCCCAGTGCCCAGTGCCCAGTGACCAGTGACCAGTGACCAGTGACCAGTGCCCAGGAGACGTCATCCTGAGGGCCGGCAGACCGACGTCGCGTCTGCGCTGTAAGTCGGCCGGCCCGAAGGATCTATAACCGCGTCCGGCACACAGCCCGGGTCACGGGACGGCAATCTGGCGTGAGGCGCGACGAACGATTGATCTCACCGGCGGACGCGATGGTTCGCCGGCCCTGTCCGAGGGAGTTCCGGACGTTCTGGAGTGGAGGGTTTCGACAATGGCGAAGCGGAAGAATCACCCCGACCAGCCGTCCTTTTGAGCGCACCAGCAAGCGGCGCAAGGGCTTCCCGTCCGAGACGCGCGTCGGGCGCGGCGTGCGTATCGTGCACGGAGACAAGGAACTGAGCGAGAAGCTCGGCCGCAACGACCTGTGCCCGTGCGGCTCCGCGAGGCGGTTTCCGCAACTGCTGCCTGCGCTCGGGCCGGTTTCGACGGCGCCCCGCGCGCGCACTACTTTCCGCGAGTGATCACGGCTTGGTCAGACTGGACGCGAAGCATGCGACCCAACGCTGATTCGATTAGCTTCGTTGGGCGAGAAGCATTGAACCTGTAAGGAGGTTGCCGCATGGACACCTCGAAGGTGGTCCACAGTCACCCTGAGATCGTGAGCGGTGAACCCGTGTTCGTGGGGACACGCGTACCCGTGCGTAACCTCCTCGATTGGATCGAGGGCGGGCACACACTGGACGAGTTCCTGGACAACTTCCCGTCCGTTCAGCGTGAGCAGGCTATCGCGTTTCTCGAGCAAGCCGCGGAGGCCCTGCTTTCGGGGCTCGCCCACGCCGCATGAGCGACGAGTCGCGGCCGCGCCGCCAGGTGCTGCTGGATGAGATGCTGCCCCGGCTGCTCGCCCGTGAGCTGCCGGGGCACGACGTGACGACCGTGGCCCAACGAGGATGGACCGGCGTTCTCAACGGCGAACTGTTGCGGAGGGCGGAGGCAGCAGGAATCGAAGTCTTCGTCACGGCGGATCGAAAGATGGAGTACCAGCAGCGGCTTGCCGGCCGGAGCTTCGGGGTCGTGGTGATTGTGGCCGGCGGCACGAAGCTCGAGGATTTGCGCCCGCTGGCCGAGCCGCTGAACGAGACCATCACCCACGTTCTTCCGGGAGAGATTCTTCACGTCTTCCGCCAGTAGTGATCAGTCTTGCAGCACACACGGTGCGCGAGTGATCTGTAACGCGTTGGCGTGACAGCGTCTCTTGCGGAACAGATGGCGCAGCGGCACGATTCCGGCAGGCCGGGGCGCTTCGCGCGCTCCGGCGCCCCCCATCCCCACATTCCACGCCCGTGGTGCCGCCGTGAGATCCGCCGTCCTGCGCAGCATCCCGCTCGTCATCGCGATCACCGTCGTCCCCGTCGCCGCGCGAGCGCAGTCCGCGGGCGCCGATACCGCGCAGCGGGCCGTGCCGGCGGTCCCGTCTCCCGTCGCGGCGGTGCCGATCCCCCCCGCTACGACCGATCCCGCCACCATCACGCCGGCCGCCGCGCCGGCCGAGTCCGGAACGGCTTCGACCGAAACCGCCGCACCAACTGTATCCACAGAATCCGCGGCGACGGCTCCTGGCGCGTGGCGCGGGCTGGCGGCGGGCGACACGGTACGGCTGGTGAGCGCGGCCGGGCGCTACGCGGGCACCATCTCCCGCGTGACGGCCGACACGGTGGTGATCGCAGGGCGCGGGCGCAGCGACGCGGTGGTGCGGTCGGACGTCATGGAGATGTACCGCCTGACCGGGCGCGGCTCGCGCGGCAGGGCGATGCTGCGCGGCGGCGGGCTCGGGCTGATCGGCGGGGCCGCGCTGGGGCTGCTGGCCGGGGCGACCGTGGCCCGCGTCGAGTGCAAGCCTACCGACACCGACTGCTCGCCGGGGCGCGACAAGACCATCCCCGTGGCGCTCACCGCCGACGGCGCGATCCTCGGTGCGCTGCTGGGGATCATGACCGGGCCGGCTTTCCGCCACACCAACTGGGAGCGCGTCGACGCGGCGCCCGCGCCCGCACTTCCGCCCGTCTCCGTCACGCCCGCACCGGGCGGCGGCGTTTCGCTCGGCGCGACGCTCAGGCTCTGACGCGACGCAGCGATCCCCGTCTCCCCGCGAAGCCCTGCCGGCCACACCCCACCCCCGGCAGGGCTTCCGCTTTCATCGCACTCTCCGCCATCTCCCGAACGTTCCGGGTGACGGATCGCGCGTCCGGAGATTCGACACCGATCGAAATCCATACGCGCCGGGAGACGGTCGGAAGGCAGGCGGAGACGCGGGAATCCCGCGTCTCCGCTTGCTTTTTCGGGAGATGGGGATCTGGCACGGCGCTTGTCTATGCACCGCTCGCCAATCTCCGTCGACCGCATCTCCCGCCATGCCCCATAGACGCATCATGCCCGCCGCACACGTCACCCTCGACACCTTCGCGCGCCCCCCGCGCAGACCGGCCCGCCGCGCGCCGGCCGCCAGCGAGCCCGTCCGCGCCGCGCCGTCCGAGCCCGCGCCACTGCTGACCGCGCCCGCCGAGCCCGCGCAGAAGCTCGAGCGCCGCCGCCGCGCGTGGAGCAGCGCCGTGATGTACGCCGCCGCCGCGGTGATCGTCCTCTGCGTCAGCATGGAGATCGCGCCGCGGCTGGCGTTCGGGCGGGGCGCGCCGGCGGCCACGATCGCCGTCGCCGCGTTCGCGCTGACGGCGAGCGGGGTGATCGGGTGGCGCCACTTCGGGCTGCGCAGCGAGGCCGCGCGGCTGCGCTCGGAGCTGAACGCCGCGCGCGAGGCCGAGCGCTGGCACCGCGCAGTGGTGAACCAGGTGGCCGAGGCGGTGCTGATCGCCAGCCCCGAGGGCCGCCTGCTGGAGAGCAACCAGGCCGCCTGGCAGCTGCTCGGCCGCAGCCACGACGAGCTCGCCGGCCGCCGCCTGTGGGACCTCCTCCCGCTCGACGACCGCGTGGTCGCCCTGCGCCGCGGCGAGTTGGTCTCCACGCACGGCGGCGGCCTGCGCCGTCTCCTGCGCCCCGACGGCAGCGCGGTGCTGGCCGACGTCAACTGGTCCACCCTCCCCGACGGCCGCGTCGTCTACCTCGCCCGCCCGTTCAAGTAGGCGATGACTGGGATCAACAGGAGGGGGAGCCGTCGCGCACGGCTCCCCCTTCGTCGTTGATGGTCCCTTCGGGTCAGCACAGCGCACCGACGGGCGGCTGAAGCCGCAACAACAACCACGAAAAGCCTCGCAAATCGCGCGAGGCTTCAACCGCTCGCGGGGGGAGCCGCAACGAGATTCCTCCGTCCGCGCGAGTGCCCGGCACCGCAGCCTGCGCAGCAGGCTTCCCAATGTTCCAGCCGCGGCTTCAGCCGCCCGTCCCCGCCGCCTGTCCCGGTATCCCGTTCAGCCGTGCGCCGGCCCTGCATCACCCAATTCGTTCATATGTGAAGCAACCCCCTTGTGCGCACGCCGGGCGGCGCCCAAGCTTAGCCGCATGTTCACGAAACGAGTTCGCGCGGCGGCGCTGCTGGCGCTGTCGCTGCTTCCCGCCGCGCCGGCCGCGGCGCCCGCGCAGGACGGCGGCAGCATCGGCGAGTACCGCGGCGCCGCGGCGCTGGGGCTGGCGCTGCGGCGCCTGGGCACCACCAAGCGCGTGCTGATGATCGGCGCGCATCCCGACGACGAGGACACGCAGCTGCTGGCCGGCCTGGCGCTGGAGCAGGGCGCCGACGTGGCCTACCTCTCCCTCACCCGCGGCGAGGGCGGGCAGAACGGCATCGGGCCGGAGTTGCACGAGGCGCTGGGGCTGCTGCGCACCGAGGAGCTGCTGGCGGCACGCCGCGTGGACGGCGCCATGCAGTTCTTCACCCGCGCCTACGACTTCGGCTTCAGCAAGACGCCCGACGAGACCTTCCGCCACTGGCCGCGCCAGGAGCTGCTGCGCGACGTGGTGGGCGTCATCCGCCTCTGGCGCCCGGACGTGATCGTCTCGGTATGGAGCGGGACGCCACGCGACGGACACGGGCAGCACCAGGCCTCCGGCATCATCGCCCGCGAGGCGTACGAGGCGTCGGGAGATCCGAACCGCTTCCCCGAGCAGCTGCGCGCCGGGCTCCCCGCCTTCCGCGCGGCCGAGTACTACGTGTCGCAGCGCGGCGACAGCGCCAGCGCGAGCGTCGCCATCGCGCTCGGGGGGATGGACCCGCTGATCGGCCGCTCGCCCTTCCAGCTGGCGATGGCGAGCCGCTCGCGCCACCGCTCGCAGGACATGGGTCGCCCCGAACTGGCCGGCCCGCGCTACGGCTACCTGCGCCGCGTGGTCCCCGCCTCCGCCGGCCGCGAGCGCTCGCTGTGGGAGGGGATCGACACCACGCTCTCGCAGCGCGCGGCCGCGCTCGCGCCGTACGACCGTGCCGTCGCCCGCGCGCGCACCGCCGCGGCGATGCTGGACCCCGGTGCGCTGGCCGACCCGCTCGCCGCCGCCGTGCGCGCGCTCCGCGAGGACATGGGGAAGGCGGAGGGAGCGACGTTCGCCGCGCAGAACGAGATCCGGCAGGCGGAGCAGGCGCTGGCGATGGCGGCCGGGCTGGAGCTGGACGCCGTGGCCGACGACGAGCGCATCGTCCCTGGGCAGGAGCTGGGGATGGAGGTGACGCTGTGGAACGGCGGATCGGCGTCGATGGCGGTGAGCAACCTTGAGCCGCTTCTCCCCAACGGCTGGGGGGTGACGGCGGTCGATCCCCTCCCGACGGACAAGGTGGCGCCCGGTGCGCTGGTGCGGCGGAGATTCCGCGTGCGCGTGCCGGCGGACGCATC
Organism: Longimicrobium sp.; assembly: GCA_036377595.1. Taxonomy (NCBI): domain Bacteria; kingdom Pseudomonadati; phylum Gemmatimonadota; class Longimicrobiia; order Longimicrobiales; family Longimicrobiaceae; genus Longimicrobium; species Longimicrobium sp. Next base: position 6,442 of record DASUYB010000014.1, read on the forward strand.
GCCCACCATCCCCTACTTCCTGCGCCAGCCGCGCGACGGCGACTTCTACCGCTGGCCCGACGACTGGTCGGTCGTCTCCCGCCCGTTCGAGCCGGCGCCGCTGCGGGTCGTGGCGCGCGTCCGGGTCGCCGAGGTGGAGGTGCCGATGGAGCGCGAGGCCAGCTTCCGCGCCGTCGACCCGCGCCAGGGCGAGCTGCGCCGCCCGGTGATGGTGGTCCCCGCCGTCTCGGTGATGCTGGAGCCGGAGACCAGCATCCTTCCCACCGGCGGCGCCCCGCGCGCGTTGCGCTACCGCGTGCGCCTGCAGGGCGAGGCGCCGCAGCCGGTGAGCGGCACGCTGCGCATCACCGTGCCGCAGGGGTGGCGCGCGGACCTCGACGGCCGGCGCGTGACCCTGGCCGCCGGCGAGCCGCACGCGCTGGAGCTGACGGTGACGCCGCCGGCGGGGGTGCGGCCCTCGGCCATCTCCCTCTCCGCGGCGTTCGAGGCGGAGGGCGGGCGGCGATACACGCGCGGGCTGCAGGTGATCGACTATCCCCACGTGCGCGCGCGGCCGCTCTACCACGACGCGGCGTCCACCGTGCGCGCGTTCGACGTGCGCGTGCCCGCGGGGCTGAAGGTGGCGTACGTCGAGGGCGCGGGCGAGGAGGGGCCGGGGATCCTGGCGCAGTTCGGCATAATCCCCAGCGTGCTGACGGCGGACTCGCTGGCGGGCGCCGACCTGTCGAAGTACGACGTGATCGTCACCGGCATCCGCGCGTACGAGGTGCGGCCGGACCTGGGCGCCAACAACGCGCGGCTGCTGGAGTACGTGCGGCGCGGCGGCACGCTGATCGTGCAGTACAACAAATACGAGCTGGTGCGGGGGCACTTCACGCCGTATCCCATCACCATGGCCGACCCGCACGACCGCGTGACCGACGAGGCGGCGCCGGTGAAGGTGCTGGAGCCTTCGAGCCCCGTCTTCACCACGCCCAACCGCATCGGCGACGACGACTGGCGGGGATGGGTGCAGGAGCGCGGCCTCTACTTCGCGCACACCTGGGACCCCGCGTACACGCCGCTGCTGGAGATGACCGACCCCGGCGAGGCGCCGATGCGCGGAAGCCTGCTGATCGCGAAGTACGGGCAGGGCACCTACGTCTACACGGGCCTGGCCTTCTTCCGCCAGCTCCCCGAGGGCGTCCCGGGTGCCTGGCGCCTGTTCGCGAACCTGCTGGCGCTGGGCGCGAAGTAAGTCGCCGGGCGGGCGATCGAATGAGGCAGGATGCCGACGCGGGAGTCCGCGAAGGCGGACTTCCTGAAGTTCCAGCGGTGGGTTTCAACCCACCGGCTCCGGCGGGCGGCTCGGAGCGGGGGACCCGGATTTCACCGGCTGCGGGTTGCAACGAATCGAGGTCGTGAGCAAGCCATGTCCATCGAGACCGAGCAGGACCTGGAGGGGATGAAGCGCGTGGGGCGCATCGTGCGCATCTGCATCGAGCGGATGAAGCGCGCGGTGCGGCCGGGGGTGACCACCGCCGAGCTCGACCGCATCGGGGGGCAGGCGCTGCGCGAGCACGGCGCCCGCTCCGCGCCCAAGCTGGTCTACGGCTTCCCCGCGGACATGCTGATCAGCGTGAACGACCAGGCGGTGCACGGCATCCCCGGCGCGCGCAGGCTGCGCGACGGCGACCTGGTGAAGCTGGACGTGACGGTGGAGAAGGACGGCTACATGGCCGACGCCGCCGTCACCGTCCCCGTGGGCCGCGTCCCCGAGGAGCGCCGCGCGCTGGTCGCCGCCGCCCGCGCCGCGTTCGAGAAGGCGATGGAGGTGGCGACGGTGGGGAACCCGGTCAACGCCATCGGCCGCGCGGTGGAGGGCGAGGTGAAGCGCCGCGGCTTCAACGTGGCGCGCGACCTGGCGGGGCACGGGATCGGGCGGACGATCCACGAGGCGCCGAGCGTGCCCAACCACTACGACGCGCGCCTGCGCCAGCCGCTCACCGAGGGGCTGGTGATCGCCGTGGAGCCGATCGTCACCGAGCGCTCGGGGCGCACGGTGGAGGACGCGGACGGGTGGACGGTGCGCACGGCGGACGGCGGCTTCACCGCGCACTACGAGCACACCATCGTCATCACCCGCGGCCGCCCGCTCCTGCTGACCGCCGCCTGACGATGGTCCTCCTCGCCGATCTCCTGTTCGTGGCCGCGGTGGGCACGGCCATCGTGGTGGCCAACCGGGGGTGGAAGCGAGACATCGGCCGGAAGAAGGCGTATCGCTCACCGGAGGAGCAGATCCAGGCCGAGTTCCCCAGGTGGCGGCGCGAGGAAGTGCGAAGGCTGCTGGAGTTCGCCACCACGTACACGCCTCCGAAACAGCGTGACGAAGTGATGTTCCGGATGCTGAGCGAGGCGCGCGGCAGCCTCGGCCGGCTGCGGAAGCAGGCCGTCAGCGAGCTGGCGGTGCTCCCCGACGGCACCCGGCCGCCGCCGAAGCATCGATGACGCCGCGCGACCTCCTCCTCCTGCTGGTGGCGCTCACGGCGGCGATCTGGCTGGCGCGCTGGATCTCCGAGCGGCGCGGGCGCCCGAAGCGGGTCCGCCACGACGACCCGCTGCAGCAGATCGACGCCGACTTCCCGCCGCGCCACCGCGACGAGGCGAAGCAGCTGGTGGAGTCGATCGCCGGGCTGGCCAAGCCGGAGGACCGCTACATCATCCGCCGCCGCATCGTCGACGCCGCCCGCGGCGACATCGGCAAGCTGCGCCGCGGCGCGCCGAAAGCCCGCGAGGCGCTGGAGCGCATGTACCGCTTCTTCGGCGACGAGCTGAGCAAGCCGGGTTCGCCGGGCGAATGAATTCGCGGCAACGACTGCGCAAAGTCCCTGCGGGACTGCGGCTGAAGCATCGGTTCGTCGCGCCGGTATTTGTGCGGCGATGAGTTCTCCCCCGCCCCTGCGAAGCGGGGGAGGGGGCCGGGGGGAGGGGGCCTTCCGCGGCCGCGCGAGATCAGGCATCCCGCGCCGCGCCTGCCCTGGGATCTCTCCTCCGCAGGTGATCAGGGGTGAGTCGCGGGGCTGGGGATCACATCGAGATTCGACCTGGACGGATGCGAATCATCTACCGTGGTTTGACGCCGCTCGCGGCCGCCACCGTGCTCGCCGCGTGCGGGGGCGGCGACGATCGCGAGGTGCTGACCATCTACTCGCCGCACGGGCGGGAGATGCTGCAGGCGTTCGAAAAGAAGTACGAGGCGCTGCACCCCGAGGTGGACGTGCAGTTCCTCGACATGGGCTCGCAGGAGATCCTCGAGCGGCTCCGCGCCGAGCGCGCGAACCCGCAGGCCGACGTCTGGTGGGGCGCGCCCGCGGTGACGTTCGAGGAGGGCGTGCGCGACTCCGTCCTCGAGCGCTCCACGCCGTCGTGGGCCGGCGCGCTGCCGGCCGACGCGAAGTCGCGCGATGGCTTCTGGTACGGCACGTATCTCACGCCCGAGGTCATCGCCTACAACAGCGCCGCCGTCTCGCGCGCCGACGCGCCGAAGGACTGGGACGACGTGCTGGACCTGCGCTGGAAGGGGAAGGTGCTCATCCGCAACCCCGGCGAGAGCGGCACCATGCGCGCGATCTTCGGGATGATCATCCAGCGCGGCATCCGCGCCGGGCGCGACACCGCGGCCGGGTTCGAGTGGCTGCGGCGGCTGGACGCGCAGACCAAGGAGTACACGCTCAATCCCACGCTGCTGTACCAAAAGCTGGCGCGGCAGGAGGGATTGATCACGCTCTGGGACCTGCCGGACATCGAGGCGCTGAAGGCCAAGGGCGCCGCGTGGCCGATCGACTACGTGATCCCCACCAGCGGCACGCCGGTGCTGGTGGACGGCGTGGGCGTGGTGCGGGGGACGCGGAACCAGCAGCGCGCGCGGGAGTTCGTGGAGTGGGTCGGCGGCGCGGGCGTGGTCCCCGCCGCGCGCGAGTTCTTCCGCCTTCCCGCGCGCACCGACGTCCCCGACGACTCACTGCCGCCCGGCCTGCGCCAGGTGAAGGCCCAGCTCAAGCCCGAGCCGATGGACTGGGCCCTCCTCCAGCAGAAGACCCCCGAGTGGATGCGCTACTGGGACGAGCACGTGCGCGGCAAGGGCGGGCGGTGAGGCGGCCTATCTATGGACGGAGCAACAGCGATGACTCAGAAGAAGAAGCTTCAAGTGTTCGTATCGTCTACATATCAGGACTTACGAGCTGAGAGGCAAGCTGCGGTTGAGGCTATCCTGACTGCTGGGCACATCCCCGCGGGAATGGAGTTGTTCGCGGCTGGTGATCAATCTCAGATGAAGGTGATTGAGAACTGGATAGATGAATCCGATGTGTTTTTGCTCGTGTTAGGAGGGCGATATGGGAGCATCGAACCAAATAGTGGCAAGAGCTATATTCATCTGGAATACGAATACGCGGTCGCTAGAGGAAAGCCTGTGTTTGCCGTGGTTATTGAAGAGCAGCACCGGAAAGAGCGGATCAAGATCTTGGGTGAAATAGCTATAGAAACAGAGAACGCATCCAAACTCCGAGATTTTCGGGATCAAGTTCTCGGTACACGACTCGTGAGATTCTGGAGTGATCCACGTGATATCAAACTCGCGATTCACGAAACTATGGCTGAACTCATCCGTCGCGATGATCTCGTTGGTTGGGTCCCTAGAGCACAGAACGTCGACACCGGTGCTCTTGCAGAACAATTGGCTCGTTTGGCGAAAGAAAATTCTGACCTTCGCAAAATAGCGGAAAGTAGTGTTTCAGTCCAATTATACAATGGCTTACGCTACGAAGAACTTCTCGATCTGCTTCGGCGTGAAAACTTTGAGTGTGTCCCTACAGACGACCCATATGACACGGAATTCGTTGACATGTTACGCGGAATATCGAAGTGGTCTTCTCAAGATCAACCGACGATTCGAGACGTGGTGTGGGTACTACGAACGCAGGTTATTCCGACGATTCAAGTTGATTGGAGCATGAAGAACCTGCGGCGGGCACTTCGTCGCCTCGAATACTACGGGATAGTCACCGACATAGATAAGCGCGGGTATGAGTCTCAGCAGGATTCGTTCAAAATTACCCGGGATGGCCAGAGATTTATTCTGCGCTTGATCGTAGAAGGTCATCGACACGATTCTGCTCGTCAGGAGCCGGATGCCTGAACGTTCGGTGCTTCTCCGCCTCGAATCGCTGACGCGCCGCTTCGGCGAGACCGTCGCGGTGGACGACGTGTCGCTGGAGGTGCGGCAGGGCGAGTTCCTGACGCTGCTGGGCCCCAGCGGCTGCGGGAAGACCACCACGCTGCGCATGATCGCCGGCTTCGAGCACCCCACCAGCGGCCGCGTGACGATCGCCGGGCGCGACGTGACGGCGCTCAAGCCGCAGAAGCGCGACGTGGGGATGGTCTTCCAGAACTACGCGCTCTTCCCGCACCTGGACGTGTGGGACAACGTCGAGTTCGGCCTCCGCTCGCGCGGCGTCTCCCGCGCGGACGCGAGGCCGAAGGTCGAGCGGGCGCTGGCGCTGGTGGAGATGGAGGGCTACGGGAAGCGGAAGGTGCAGGCGCTTTCCGGCGGCCAGCAGCAGCGCATCGCCCTGGCGCGCGCGCTGGCGCCCGAGCCGCCGCTGCTCCTGCTCGACGAACCGCTGTCGAACCTCGACGCCGCGCTCCGCGAGCGCACCCGCGACGAGCTGCGCGCGCTGCTCAAGCGGCTGGGAATGACCGCCGTCTTCGTCACCCACGACCAGGAAGAGGCGTTCGCGCTCTCCGACCGCATCGCGGTGATGAGCCGCGGCGTGCTGCAGCAGCTCGGCACCCCCGAGGCGCTCTACGCGTCGCCGGCCAACACGTTCGTCGCCGCGTTCCTTGGCCGAGCCAACTTTCTTCCCGCCACCGTCGACGGTCCGCACGGCGACGCCATCGACTGCCGTCTCGACGCCGGCCCGCTCTGGCCCGCGCGCCCGGCGGACGGGGTCGACGCGAAGCCGGGCGCGGCGGTGCGGGTGATGGTGCGCCCCGAATCGCTGTGCATCGTCCGCGATCCGTCTGTCGACGGGCTGACGGGGCGCGTGCTGGACCGCCGCTTCGCCGGCTCGCTCTCCTTCTACCGCGTCGCCGTGGACGGCGGGCCGGAGATCCTGGTGCAGGCCGGCGCGAATGCCGCCGCTCCCGGCGAGGAGGTGCGCGTCACCCCCACGCCCGGCGCGGCGATCCTGGCTTTCGCGCCGGCCGGCGCGTGAGCGCGAGCATGGCCGCCGGGACTTCGCTCACGCTCCGCGAGCGCGTCCTCTACCACCAGGTGCACCCGCTCAAGCTGCTGGTGGACTGGGGAACGGCGGCGGCGGCGCTGGTCCTGCTCTGGCGCGGCCGGCTCGTCCCGGCGTTGGTGGTGATGCTGGTTCCGCCCGCGCTCGCCTCCGTGCTGCTCGTCCGCTTCGGCCGCTTCGACGGCGTCCGGCGCTCCCGGCTCGGCGCGTACCTGCGGCGCTGGATGACCCCGCACGCGCAGGTCGTGCGGCTGGTGGGGATGGCGATCGCCGCGGTGGGCGCCTGGGTGCACGCACCCATGCTGGTGGCGGGCGGAGCCGCGCTGATCGTGCTCGTCTGGACGCGCGGCCTCCTCCTCCGCGCCGGCAGGCGGTGAGCGCCGCATCCATCCGCCCGTTCCAGCCGCGCGACGCGGATGCGGCCGCCGCGCTGATCGCCGCCGAGTGGCCGCACCGCGCGGACGAGGCGGAGCAGCTCCGGCGCGGCGAGCTCCATCCCGACGCGCGGCGCTGGGCCGCCGCCGACCCGTCCGGCGGCGGCCTCGTCGCCTATGCGGCGCTCTGGCGCGTGCGCGACCGGCGTTTCCGCATCGACCTGGACGTCGCGCCGGCGTGGCGGCGGCGGGGGATCGGCGGGGCGATGCTGGAGACGGCGGTCGCCGCCGCGGCGGAAGACGGCGCGGCGACGGTGCAGGCGCGCGCCTACGCCGGGGCGGCGGACGCGCTCCGCTTCCTCGCGCGCCGCGGCTTCGCGGAGACGATGCGGATGTTCGGCCTCGCGCTCGACGTTCGCGCGATCGATCCGCTGCGGCTGGCGGCGTACGAGCAGGCGGCCGCCGCGCAGGGATTCGCGCTCACCACGCTGGCGGCCGAGGAGCGGCGCAATCCCCACTCCCTGCGTGACTTGTGGGAGGTCTACGCCGCCGCGCAGGAGGGGTGGCGCGATCCCGATCCGCCGCCCGTCCCCGATCCGCCGATGACGTTCGAGGCGTTCCTGCGGCGCATGGACGAGTTCCCCACGGACCCGGACGCCTTCTTCATCGCCATCCACGGAGAACGATACGCCGGGCTGACGGGCTCGATCGGCACCGCCGTCCACCCCGCCTACCGCGGGCGCGGCGTGGCGAACGCGCTGAAGGCGCGAGCCGCGCTGCACGCCCGCACCACGGGACGGGGGACGATGGAGACGTGCACCGGCAACCCGGCGATGCTGCGCGCCAACGAGAACGTCGGCTTCCGCCGCACCTGGACCGAGGTGCGGCTGGTGCGCCGGGTCTCCGCGCCCTGAGTCGTGGATGGCGCTGCGCTCAATCGAGGCAGATGGGCTTCGCGCCGGTCCAGCCGCAGACGTCGCAGCTGTCTTCGCAGGTGTACGCGCAGGTGTCGTATTCCTCGCCGCAGGTGGCGCAGGTGACCACGACGTAGGTGGGGCCGGTGCAGTGGTCGTTGCCCGTGTTGTAGAACTCGCCCGCGGGCGCGTCCTCGTCCGGGCGCACCGTGAACGACTCCACCTGCAGGTCGTCGGGCTGAAGCCGGATTCCTGGCATCGGTATGTCCTCGCGCGAATGGTGAAGGGTGATCGAAGGGGCCGCGCTCACCCGCAGGGGTCGAACGCGCTCTCGCCGCAGCCGCAGCTGCCGCAGACGTTGGGGGTGAGCCAGCAGGTGCCGCCGCACGACAGGATGTTGCAGCTGAACACGTTGGGGTCGGCGGTCTCGGGCGGCGGGCCGCACGGGTCGAACGAGCCGTGCGCGCGCACGGTGCCGGCGATCTCCGTCGCTTCGGCGCGGGTGTCGAACGTCTCCACCTCGAGCGCTTCGAGCTCCAGCCGCAGCTTGCGCATGATCTCCTCCGGCTCCTGGGTGATGCGACGGCGCCGCCGCCCGGGAGCGGACGACGGCGCCGGGGCGAATCAGTTGATGCAGGTCGGATCGTTGCCCGTGAGGAAGCACGCGTTGATGCACGAGTTTCCGCACGTGTACCAGTGGTAGTCCGTCTCCATGCAGTACTGGCTGGCCGGCTCGGAGCACGCCTGCCACGGGTCGAAGGTGACGTACGACTGCGCGCGCACGGTACCCTTAGGCGCGTTGTCCTGCTTCTGCGCGGCGAACGAGTCTACGCGCAGGGTGTCGGGGTCCAGCTTCAGCTTGCGCATCCGGCCTCCCTGGTGGAATGAGAAGCGGACAGGGTGCCCGCGGGAAGGCGGGCACCCGCCGCATGCTTCAGGCGGTGGTGTCGAAGGTGCACCGGTGCGGGCAGCTCAGGATCTGGGTGCAGTCGCAGTTGGTCTCGCACGTCGCGGCGCACGTGTTCCCGCAGTACGTGGGCGGCGTCGCATGCGCGTGCACCGTCCCCTCGCAGGCCGCATGGACCTCGACCGCGAACGACTCCACGCGCAGGGCGTCCGCCTCCAGCTTCAGCTTGCGCATCTTCGCTCCTGAGAAAGGCGAGGTTTCAGCACGGGTAGGGGCCGGTGCAATTGGCCACGCAGGCCGAGTTGCAGTTGCTGTTCTGGCACGAGAGGCCGAATGTCACCCGCTTCATATCGTGGCCGTGCACCGTGCCCGCGTCGGCGAGGGCGGCCTCGGCCGCGAACGACTCCACGCGCAGGTGGTCGAGATCGAGCTTCAGCTTGCGCATCCTGGCTCCTGGAAAATGGGTGAAGAAAGGGTTCAGAGGGTGGTGGTGGTGCACAGCTCCGTCAGGCACGGCGCGATGCTCGGGCACCCGAGCGTGCAGTCGCAGTTCGTCTCGCAGAAGGTCATCGCCGTGGCGGGAGGACAGTTGCGCGTCGGGGCGTGCGCGGCGACGGTGCCACGCGCGTCCGGCGCCTCGTCGCTGACGAACGAGTCCACGCGCAGGGTGTCGGCATCCAGCTTCAGCTTTCGCATCTGGGCTCCTTGGAAGGATGGGGAATCGCCGCCCGGTCAGCTGGTGGTGCACGGCACGGTGTTGCATCCCAGCGTGCAGTCGCAGTTGGTCTCGCAGAACGTCATCCCGGTGGCCGGGCAGGTGGGGTTGCGCGTGGCCAGCGCGTGCGCGGCCACGGTGCCGCGCGCGTCCGCCGCATCGTCGCTCGCGGCGAACGATTCCACGCGCAGGATGTCGGGATTCAGCTTCAGCTTTCGCATCTTCCCCTCGTTTCTCGATTTGGCGTGAGTGGAGGCGCTCCGCTCAGTGGATGGTGCATTGGGGAATGCTGGCGGCGCAGCCGAGCGTGCAGTCTCTGTGGTCCTGTCTCCCCCTAGCAGATGCAGGCGCTGTCGATCGTCTGGCAGAAGCAGGCGGCGGGACCGCTGCAGCTGCCGTCGCCGGTGCACGGGCGCGGTACGACGGAGACCGCCTGCCCCTGCACGGTGCCGCGCGCCAGGGACGTGCCCTCGACAGCGAACGACTCGACGCGCAGGTTGCCGAGGTCCAGCTGGATCTTGCGCATGGGATGGTTCCTTTGCGGAGAAGGGTGAAAACGCGGAGCCCGGCGCCGCCGCCGGGCTCCGCCCATGGCTCAACAGTTCTTCACCGAGTCGCAGATGCAGGCCACGTCGCCGCTGCAGCTGTCGGTGCCGGTGCAGACGTCGGTGTACTGGCAGCAGATCCCGGTGACGGTCCATTCCTGCCCTTCCACCGTCCCGCGCCCCTTCCCCGCGCCGTCGACGGTGAAGGACTCGACCTGCAGCTCGTTGAGATCCAGCTGGATCTTCCGCATCGTGCTCTCCGGATGGGGATGGTGGACGCCGCGTACGAACGTTTGTCGAACTGCGCGACTGGGCTGAAAAGAAGTGGGATGAGGCGTTTCGGGCAAGGTTCCCGGTCGAAGTGTGGCCGGAATGGAGAAGATAAGGGGCTGAGGATCGGGAAGATGATGACGATGCATGGAGGCGCCGATGGCTGAGCCTCTCCGCCGCCGCGCGGGCGGGACGGCGCTGCTGGCCGCCGCGGTGGCGGTCGTGCTGCTCTGGCTGGTGCTGTATCCCAACCTGTTCGTGCTGGGCGACAGCCTCCTGGACCACGGGCGGGTGACCGCGGCGCACTACGCGCGCTTCTTCGGCAGCGCGTCGGAGCTGCGGGCGCTGTGGAACAGCGTGTGGATCTCCCTGGCCAGCGTGGTCCTCTCCGCGCTGGTGGGCGTGCCGCTGGCCTTCCTCTTCGCGCGGCGCGACTTCCCCGGGCGGCGGGTGCTGGGCGGGCTGGCTGCGATGCCGGTGCTGCTGCCGCCGCTGGTGGGCACCATCTCCTTCCTCTTCCTCTACGGCGAGACGGGGTTCCTGACGCGAGGCGTGCAGGCGGCGCTGGGGCTGGCCGAGCCGCCGTGGCGGCTGGACGGCGCGTGGGCCGTGCTGCTGGTGCACGCGTACACCATGTACGTCTACTTCTACCTCTTCGTCAGCGCGGGATTGGCGCGGCTGGACGCGGGCTACGCCGAGGCCGCGGCCGCGCTGGGCGCCGGGGGGTGGACCACGCTGCGCCGCGTGACGCTGCCGATGCTGGCGCCCGCGCTGGGCGGCGCGTCGCTGCTGGTGTTCATGACCTCGATGGCGTCGTTCAGCGCGCCGTACGTGTTCGGCGGCGGCTTCCGCGTGCTGACCACGCAGCTCTACGCGACGAAGCTGAACGGCGACGCCGGCCTGGTCGCCGTCGAGGCGGTGGTGCTGGCGCTGGTCTCGCTCGCCTTCCTCGTCCCCCTGCAGCGGTACGAGGCGGCGCGCGACTACACCGGCGCGTCCAAGGGCCTCGCCGTCGCGCCGCCGGCGGAGTCGGGGCGCGGATGGGTGATGACGCTGGCCGCGGCGGCGTTCGTCGGCTTCCTGCTGCTGCCGCACCTGACCGTGCTGCTGGTCTCCTTCGTCCCCGAGGGCACCTGGACCACGCAGGCGCTGCCGCCCGTCTACTCCGCCGAGCCCTACCGGCGGATGTTCAGCGACGCCGAGACGCTGCGCCCCGTGCTCAACTCGCTGCGCATGGCCACGGTGGCAACGCTGGCGAACGTCGCGTTCGCGTTCGCCGCCGCCTACCTGCTGGCGCGGACGCGGGTGCGGGGGAAGGGGCTCGTCTCCGCGCTGGTGGCGCTCCCATGGGCGCTGCCGGGAACGGTGCTGGCCATCGCGCTGGCGTCGACCTTCAGCGTGAACCGGCCGCTGGCGGGGCGATTCGTGCTGGTGGGAACCTTCGCGATCCTGCCGCTGGCGTACTTCATCCGCAACATCCCGCTGGTCACGCGCGCGGCGCTGTCGTCGTTCCGCCAGCTCGACCCGTCGCTCGAGGAGGCGGCCGCGTCGCTCGGCGCCGGCCCCGCGACGGCGATGCGGCGCGTGGTGCTGCCGCTGGTGCTGCCGGGGCTGATGGCGGGGGCGCTGCTGGCGTTCGTCAACGCGCTGGGCGAGTTCGTCGCGTCGATCCTGCTCTACACCAACCGCACGCGCCCCATCAGCATGGAGATGCTGTCGCAGCTGCGCGCCTTCGACTTCGGCGGCGCCTCGGCGTACGGCGTGCTGCTGATCATCCTCGTCGCCCTCGTCTTCGCCACCGGGTATCGGAATGTGGTGGAGGGGAGATAACGAGCTTCCGGCAGCGAACATGGCCGCGGCCGCAGACGGCCCCCTCCCCCCGACCCCCTCCCCCGCTGCGCAGGGGCGGGGGAGCACTCAGTGCCGAATCAGGCGGCCGCACTGAGGTCTCCCCTCCCCCATCCCTCCCCCCTCGTGGGGGAGGGGCCGGGGGTGGGGGGGAGCCGGCGGCCGCGCCAGCGCCCGCTCCCGCCCTGTCAAACTCCCGCCGGCTCGCGCGTCTCATCCTGAGCACGCGAAAACGGTTGTCGCGCGACATCTTCCCGTAGACGCTGGCGCGGGGGATGCGACGTGGGTCCGCAGGCGCAACACACCTCGGAGCGGCGGATGAGATCGGTCCGAACCCTCACACTCGCGCTGGCGACGCTGGCGTCCGCGCATGCGGCGGCGCAGGCGCCGGTGGTGCTCGCGGCCGGGCGGGCGCAGCCGGGGCGCGCGGACTCGGCGCGGGTGCTGCGCGACGCACGGCGCGCGCAGGCGGCGTTCGAGCGCGTCCGCTTCACCCATCTCCCGTGGACGATGGACAGCGGGGCGGGCGGCGCGGGCACATGTGACGAGATCGTCGGCCGCTTCTGCATCTGGAAGACGGACACGGAGGAGGACTGGAAGGTGCCGCCCGAGCACGCCGAGGTCGTGCGCGAGCGGGATTCGCTGATCGCCGACCTCGACCGCGCCGCCGCCGCGTCGCCGGGGGATGCGTGGGTGGCGGGGCAGCGCGTCCGCTACCTCGTCGAGGCAGGACGCCACGCCGACGCTGCCCGCGCCGCGCGCGAGTGCCGCGCGGAGCGGTGGTGGTGCCTGGCGCTGGAGGGCTACGCCTCGCACGGCGCGCGCGACTACAGCGCGGCGGAGGCCTCGTTCGCGGCCGCGCTCGCCGCGATGCCGGCGGACGCGCGGCGCGAGTGGGACGCGCTCACGCCGGTACTCGCGGACGGGGAGGCGCGCGCGCTGCGGCGCATGGCCGCACCGGAGCGCGATTCGATCCTTCGGCGCCTGTGGTGGCTGGCCGACCCGCTGTGGATGGAGCCGGGGAACGACCGGCTGACGGAGCACTTCGCGCGCCTCGTCTTCGACCGCCTGCAGGACCGCGCGCGGACCTCGGACGGCATCTTCTGGGCGTACGACCTGGCGGAGATCCTGGCGCGCTGGGGCCAGCCGAGCGGGTGGGAGCGCGTGCGGCCGCGCTTCGGGCAGGGCTCCCTTTCGTCCGTCATCACCCACTACCATCCGAGCTTCGAGTTCCTGCCGAGCGTGGCGATGGCGCGCGACCCGCTGGCCATCCGCGCGGAGCAGTGGAAGATGGACGAGCGCGGCGCGCACTCGCTGTACGCGCCGCCGGGGATCCGCCGCTTCTGGCGCCTGCCGCACCAAGTGGCCGCCTTCCGCCGCGGCGCCGACGCCGAGATCGTGGCCGCGTTCGAGATGGACCGCGACAGCATTCCCGCGCGCCCGAGCATCGACGCGGGGGTGGTGCTGATGCGCGACCCCGGCGCCGCTCCGGCGGTTCGGACGGCGCGCGTCACCTCTCCGCGCGGCGTGGTGCGCATCTCCGCTACGCCGGAGCAGACGGTGCTGAGCCTGGAGGCCGTCGAGCGCGACAGCGGCCGGGCCGGGCGCGCGCGCTTCGGCATCGACCTGCGGCGGCCGGCGGAGAACGGGCTCGCCCTCTCCGATCTCCTGCTGCTGGACCAAGTCGATGCGCGCCCGCGGTCGCTCGACGAGGCGGCGCCGCTCGCGCGGGGCAACGACGAGTTCCGCGCGGGCGATCGCGTGGCGATGTTCTGGGAGGTGTACGGACTGGACGCGCGGACGGACAGCCTCACCTTCTCGCTGGCGCTGCTGCGGCGCGCGCCGGGCGGGCTGCGGCGGACGGCGGAGTCGCTGGGGCTGGCGCGCGGCGTGGGCCCGGTGCGGATGCGCTGGACCGAGGAGGCGTCGGGCGCCGTCGTCCCGCGCTCGGTCGGGGTGACGCTCCCCCGCCTTCCCGCGGGTGACTATGTGATCGAGGTGACGGCGCGTTCGCGCTCCGGCGCGTCGGCCGCCGCGCAGCGCGAGATCACCGTCGCGCCGCCGAAGAGACCCTCCAACCGCACCGGTAGATGAGAAGCTGTGTCAAGGAGATGGGATCCGCCGCGCTGGCGCTGGCGCTCGCGGCGTGCGCCAACCCGCGCGCGAAGGCGGTCGCGGAGCTGGAGCGGCTGCAGACGGAGATGGATCGCCACGCGGCCGCCTACGGGCGCTACCCCGCCACGATCGACACGCGCCGCCCCGCCGCCGCGGAGAACCTGCCGTACGCGCCATCGGAGGGCATCACCGTCTACCTGCTGACGAGCGACACGCGCGGATACCAGGCCGTGGCCACGCGCCGCCCATGGTCGTGCTCGCTCGTCTTCGTGCGCGGCGAGGGCCAGCGCGTGGAGTGCAACCCCAACGCGACCTCCGCCAACATCCGCGCCGACACCGCCGAGTCCCGCCGCGTCTTCAACGGCGTGCTCTCGCCAGGCGCCGATTCGGCGAAGTAATCTGAAAAAAATGGGCTCACGCAGAGTCAGCAGGGTTAGCAGAAAACTGCAGCTTTTTACTGCTGACCCTGCTGACTCTGCGTGAGAAAAAAGAAGGGCGGGCGTCCGATCCGGAGCCCGCCCTTCACCGCATCTCCCAATGAGGTCAGAAGACGCTGACGCTCAGGTACTTCTTGGGGTTGGCGCGGATGTCGTTGGTCAGCTGGTTCAGGTTGGCGACCGCGCTGTTCAGGTTCACGTACAGCGAGTCGTCCTTGCTGAGGCGGCCCAGCGTGCCCTCGCCGCGCTCCATGCGGCCCATCACCACGGCCAGCGAGGTGCTGGCCTGGTGCAGCTGGCCGGTGGCCGCGTCCAGCCGCGCCGTCAGGCTGTCGGTGCGCGCGATGGCGCGCGCCAGCTCGGGGCGCGTGGTCGCGCTCTCGACCCCCGCCGCGCTGCGCCGCAGCGAGGCGGAGAGCGCGGAGAGCTGCACCCGCTGGTCGGCGGCCAGCGCCTGCAGCGAGCCGAGCATGGCCTGCAGCTCCGAGGCGCTGCTGTGCACCGAGCCGATGGCCTCCTGGCTCAGCAGCAGGTTGGCGCGCATCAGCAGCGTGTCGGCGCGGCCGCCCACCTGCTTGGCGGTGCCCGCCAGGTCCTGCGCCGTGCCGCCCAGCCCCTGGTCCTGCTCGGCGCTGGCCAGCAGCTCGCCGGGCTGCGCCTGGTTGCGCGAGCTCCCGGGCAGCACGTCGGCCACCATCTCGCCCAGCAGCCCCTTGGCCGTCAGCCGCACCTTGCTGTCGTCGGGGAAGTGGTACTGCCCCTCGATCTCCAGGCGCATGCGCACGCCCTGCGGGGTGAGCTTGAGGTCGGCCACGCGGCCGATGTTGACCCCCGAGAGCTGCACGGGGTCGCGCGCGCGGATGCCGCCCGCGTCGCGCACCACCGTGGTCACGTAGTACCGCCCGCGGAAGGTGCCGGGGTCGGTGAGGATGAAGAGCGCGGCCAGCACGGCCAGGATGCCGGCCAGGACGAAGATCCCGACCTGCACCTCGCGCCGGGGGGACCGGGTGGGTTGCACGATTGACGTCTCCTGCGGGGAGATCCGGTTGCGGGGGGGCACGGCGGCCCCCCGGTTGGTTTCGTCTGCTCGCTGGATCATTGCGCCTCCGCCATCTCGTCGTCGGGCACGTCACGCTCGATGAACGCGCGCACGAGCTGGTCGTCGCTGGCGCGGAACTCGTCGGGGGTGCCCACGAAGCGGATCCGGCCGTGGTCCAGCAGCGCCACGCGGTCCGAGATCGGCAGCGTGCCTTCGATGTCGTGTGATACGATGATGCTGGTCACCCCCAGCTCTTCGGCGAGCTGGGAGATGAGCCGGTGCACCACCGTGCCGTTCACCGGGTCGAGCCCGGTCACCGGCTCGTCGTACAGCAGGATCTCGGGCTCGCCCACGATGGCCCGCGCGATTCCCACGCGCTTGCGCATCCCGCCCGAGAGCTCGCTGGGGATCTTCCCCAGCACCTTGGCGGGGTCGAGGTTCACGTGGTCGAGCGAGCGGGCCACGCGGCGGAGCACCTCCTTCTCGCCCCACTCGCGGATCTCCTCGTCGGTCAGCCCCTGCGCCACGTTCTCGTACACCGTCATCGAGTCGAACAGCGCGGCGTTCTGGAACACGTACCCCACCTTGCGCCGCACCTCGCGCAGCGCCCTGCGGCCGCCGCGGAACACCGAGTGCCCGTCCACCACCACGTCGCCGCGGTCGGGAACGATCAGCCCGATGGTGGTCTTCAGCAGCACGCTCTTGCCGGTGCCGGAGTGGCCGACCACCGAGATGGTCTCGCCCCGCCCCACCACCAGGTCCACGCCCGCCAGCACGGGCTGGTCGAACGCCTTCCACACGTCGCGGTACTCGACCATCGGGTCGCCCACCGCCGGTTCAACCGTCATCTATTCCTCCACATCCCCGCGTCACGAATCAAAAGTGCCCAGTTCCAAGTGCCCAGTGCCCAGTGCCCGGGGGGGGATCCGGTGCATCACGCCGACTGTCGTTCTGCCGCCGGCTATAGATCCTTCGGCCTGCAACCATTTGCGCGGCCGCCGGTCACGGTCTGGTCGGCCTCAGGATGACGGCTTCGAGTTCCCGCGCAAGGAGGAGACGTCATCCTGAGGGCGGTCAGACCGGATTTTCGTCCACTCCGCCGGTTGCAGCCCGAAGGATCTATCGCATCGGCGTGAGCGACAGCATGCATCACTAGTTCAGCAGCAGCGGCGGGAAGAGCGCGTCGATCACCAGCACCGACAGCGTCATCAGCACCACCGCGCTGGTCGTGGACTTGCCCACGCCCTCGGCGCCGCCGCGGGTGGCCAGGCCCATGTGGCTGGCCACCAGGGGGATGACGAAGCCGAACGCCACGCCCTTGGCCAGCGAGTAGAACATGTCCCAGTTGTGCCAGAACAGCCCGGCCCCGTAGCGGAACGCCGGGATCCCCAGGTGCACCGTGCTCTGCGCGGCGATCATCCCGCTCACCACGCCGGCCAGGTTGCAGAGCGCCACGAGCAGGGGAACGACGATCAGCCCCGCCACCAGCCGCGGGGCGACCAGCGTCCGCACGGGATCGCGGCCCAGCGAGTAGAGCGCGTCGATCTGCTCCGACACCTGCATCGTGCCCAGCTCGGCGGTGATGCGGGCGCCCACGCGGCCGATCAGCACGATGGCCGTCATCACCGGGCCCAGCTCCAGGATCACCGAGCTGGCCACCACGCTTCCCAGGATGTACAGCGGCACGCCGCCGGTGAACTGGTAGCCGCCCTGCTGCGAGGTCACGATGCCGCCCAGCATCCCCGTCACCAGCACGATGGGGATGGAGCCCACGCCCATCCAGTACATCTGCCGCGCGATGTCGGCCATGGCCACGCGGCCGCTGAACAGGTACATGGCCGAGCGCCAGACCAGGCTGGCCATGTCGCCGGTGTGCGCCGCGAAGCGTTCCCAGCCGGCGCCGAGCGACGCCAGGAAGTCGGAGATCTTGCCCATCGAACCCTGTCCAGGATGAAAAAGCCCGGGCCCGCCCTGCGGCGGAACCCGGCGCGGCGCCAAGCCGGAAGCGCAACGCAGTATACCCCTCCGCCCCCGCCCGGTTCGCCCGAAAAGCTACGCCGCCCGGGCCCCGGACGGATCTCCGTCCGCGCAAAAACCTAGCGTTCGTAGACGGAAGAAACCAGAAAAATCACGAACTGCTGCGGTGCGCGATCGCTGTGCGGACACCTTCCGGTGACGACGCGAACGAAGGATCTGCCCGACCCGGCGTGGAGATCCGCTTTTCCGTGACCGGCCGGCCTCGCTCCCGCCCAACAAGATCCTTCGGACGCCGCAAGGACGCCACTTCCGCGCACGGCGCCCCCAGGATGACAGCGGGAGTGCGGCACCTATCGACTCACCGCCGCACTTTCGCACTTTCGCACTTTCGCACTTCCGCACTTCCGCACTTTCGCACTCAATCCGCCGACAACGCCTCCTCCGGCGCCCGCCGCGGCCGCGGGATGCGCTCCACCGGCGCGTGCTCCTCGGCCTTCGGCGTGCGCCGGAAGAGGCCGAACATCCACTCGCGCGTGTCGTCCAGGATCTCGTAGATCGTGGGGATCACCAGCAGCGTCAGCAGCGTGGAGGTCAGCACGCCGCCGATCACCGCCACGCCCATCGGCGCGCGGAACTGCGCCCCCTCGCCGCGCCCCATGGCCACCGGCAGCATCCCGGCGATCAGCGCGAACGTCGTCATCAGGATCGGGCGGAGGCGGATGGCGCCCGCCTCGATCAGGCTCTCGCGCAGCGGCGTCCCCCGCTCGTGCGCCCACTTGGCGAAGTCGATCAGCAGGATCGCGTTCTTCGCCACGATCCCCGCCAGCAGGATCACGCCGATCATGCTCATGATGTTCAGCGTGTTCCCCGTGAGCCACAGCCCCAGCACCACGCCGATCAGCGACAGCGGCAGCGACAGCATGATGGCCAGCGGGTCCAGGAACGAGCCGAACTGCACCACCAGGATCAGGTACATCAGCATGATCGCCACGCCCAGCGCGAACAGGATGCGCCCGAACACCTCGTTCTGGTCCTTGGTCTCGCCGCCCTGCGTCATCACGTAGCCCGCGGGGAAGCGCACGTTGCTGGAGATGCGCGCGTTGATGTCGCCGATTACCTCGGTCAGCGGCCGCCCCTGCGTGTTGGCCTGCACGGTGATCACGCGGTCGCGGTCCAGGTGGTCGATCTGCGCCGGGCCCACACCCTGCCGGATGGCCGCCACCTGGCCGAGGGGGACGGTGGACGTCCCCGCCGGGCCCTGCAGCACCAGCGGCATCTGCGCCAGGTCCACCGCGCGCCGCCGCGCCTCGGGGGCGAGACGGACCTCCACGTTCCGCGTCTCGCCGCTGGGATCCACCCAGTCGCCCGCGTCGATCCCCGCGAAGGCCGGCCTGAGCGCCTGCGCCACCTCGCCGGCGGTCACGCCCAGCGACCCCGCCAGCCCGCGGTTCAGCTCCACCTCGAGCTCCGGCTTCTGCCCCTTGGTCGACAGGTCGACGTCCACCGCGCCGGGAACCTGCTCCACCTCGGCCTTCACCTGCTCGGCCAGGCGGTTCAGCGTGGCGATGTCGGGGCCGCGCAGCTGGATCAGGATCTGCTTCTGGTCGCCGAAGCTGCCGTTGCTGAGCGCCACCGTCACCCCGCCCAGGTGCTTGGCGCGCTCGCGCACCTCGTTCGACACCACGTCCTGGCTGCGCCCCGGGCGGTCGTGCTTGGGCGTCATCCGGGCGTAGATGCTGGCCTGGTTCACCGTGCCGCCCTGTCCGCCGATGGTGGTGTAGGTGTACATCACCTCGGGGTGCGAGCGGGCGATGCGCGCCACCTCCTCGGCCTTCATCCGCGTGTAGTCGATGTTCGACCCCGGCGGCGTATCGATCTTGATGATGAACTCCGACCGGTCGTCGGTGGGGAAGAACTGGCCGCCCAGCTTCATCATCGCCGGCGCCATCCCCCCGCCCACGAACATCAGCACGATCCCCCCCACCGCCACCAGCGCGGCGAGCGACTTCCGCGGCTTCACCACGGTCAGGAACACCGCCACCCCCGCGGTGATGGCCAGCACGGTGAGGAAGGCGATGATCCCCTTCGCCGGGATCATCAGCGCGCCCACGAACGCCCCCGTGGCGATGATCACCATCGCCGCGCGGTGGTCCAGCGCCCAGGCCACGATCTTCTTGTAGCCCTCGGCCTGGCGTCCGAACCAGTGGTTGAACCGGTCGAGCTTGCGGGTGATCCACGCCTTCTCGTGCTCCTCCTTGTGCGGGTCCGCCCAGTAGGCGCTGAGCATGGGGTCCAGCGAGAAGGAGACGAACAGCGACACCAGCACCGACGACGCGATGGTCAGCGCGAAGGGCGCGAACCACTGCTCCGCCACCCCGCCCATGAACGCGATGGGCACGAACACGCAGACGATGGAGAAGGTCGTCGCGGCCACCGCGAGCCCGATCTCGTCCGTCCCGTCCATCGCCGCCGTGTAGTGGTCCTTCCCCATCTCCACGTGGCGCACGATGTTCTCGCGCACCACGATGGCGTCGTCGATCAGGATGCCGATGGCCAGGGAGAGGCCCAACAGCGACATGGTGTTGAGCGTGAAGCCGAACGCCCACACCGCCACGAACGAGGCCAGCACCGAGATCGGCAGCGCCACGCCGGTGATCACCGTGGAGCGCCACGAGTTCAGGAAGAGGAAGACGACCAGGACGGTGAGCAGCGCGCCCTCGAACAGCGTTTCCTCCACGTTCCGCACCGACCGGCTCACCCGCTCGCCCGAGTTGCGGATCACGTCCATCTTCACCCCGGCCGGCAGCTGCGGCCGGATCTTCTCCACCGAGGCGAGGACCGACGACGCCACCTGCGTGGTGCTGTAACCGGTGGACTTCTTCACGTCGATCCCCACCGCCGGCCGGCCGTTGAACAGCGCCAGCGTGCGCGGCTCCTCGGTCCCGTCGCGCACCGTGGCCACGTCGCCCAGGCGGACCACCGCGCCGTCGCGCTCCACCACCACCAGCTGGCGGAAGCTCTCGGGGTCGGGGAGGCGGCCCTTGAGGCGGATCGACCGCTCGTCCCACGTCCCCTTCACCGAGCCGACGGGCGCGGCCAGGTTCTGCGCCTGCAGCGCCTGGACGACCTGGGGGACGCCGACCTGGGCGGACTGCATCCGCGAGGGGTCCAGCTCCACCGTCAGCTCGCGCTCGATCCCGCCGGCCACCGTGACCTCGGCCACCCCCGCCACCGCCCGCAGCTCGCGGGTGATGCCGGGGTCGGCGATGCGCGTGAGCTCGGCCGGCGTCAGCGTGGTCGACGACAGGGTGATGGAGACGATCGGGAACTGGTTCGGATCGAACCGGCTCAGGATCGGCTCCTTCATCTCCGTGGGCAGGTCGTTGCGGATCTGCGAGATCTGGTCACGGATGTCCTGCGTGGCCTGCTGCAGGTCCTTCCCGAAGATGAACTGCACGATCAGCACGGCGTAGCCGTCGAACGACTGGCTGTTGATCTCGTCCACGCCGCTGATCCCGCCGATGGCCTCCTCCACCCGGTCCACCACCTCGCGCTCCACCGTCTCGGGGCTGGCGCCGGGATAGGGGATGGAGACGGCCACCACCGGGGGGTTGACCTCGGGGTACTCGTCGGTCTTCAGGTTGAACAGCGCGAACAGGCCGAAGACCACCAGGGCCAGCATCGACACCACGGTGACGACCGGCCGCTTGATCGCGAAATCGGAGATGAACATCCCGCTTCTCCTTTACGGCCGGGGGGCCGCCGTGATGCGCACCGGGGTTCCCGGGCTGGTGCCGAGGGCGGGGCCCACCAGCAGGGTGTCGCCTGCGGCCAGCCCGCCCGTCACTTCCACCCGCTCGCTGTCGGGGTCGCGGATGCCCAGCTGCACCGTCACCCGCTCCACCTTGCCGCCGCGCAGCCGCAGCACCGTGGGGGTCACGCCGCGCTCGTCCACCGCGTTGGCGGGGATCAGGATCCCCGTCCTCACCTGGCTTTCCACCCGCCCCTCGGCGAACAGCCCCGCCACCAGCGTCCCCGCTTCGTTGGGGATGGTGACCACCACGGGCACCTGCCGCGTCTGCGGGTCGGCCGCCGGGGCGATGCGCTGCACCGTTCCCGTGAACGTGCGGCCGGGGTAGCCGTTGACGGTGAAGCGCACCGTGGACCCGATCGTCAGCTGCCCCAGCTGGTCGGCGGGGACGTTGGCCTCGAGCCGCATGCTGCGCGGGTCGACCACGGTGAAGAGCGCCGCCCCCGGCTGCACGATGTCGCCCGCGCTCACCGGGCGGACGCTGACCACGCCGTTGATGGGCGAGCGCACCGTGGTGTTGGCCAGCTGCTTCTGCGCGCTGGCCTGCTGGCTGCGCGCGCCCGCGGCCTGCGCCTGCGCCTGGCTGAGCTGCGCGCGCGCCGCCTCCAGGTCGCGGTCGCTCATGGCGCCGGCCTGGTTCAGCGTCTGCGCCCGCTCGTAGTTGCGCCGCGCCACCTCCAGCGAGGTCTGCGCGGAGGCCACGCCGGTCCGCGCCGAGGTCGCCGCGTCGGTCAGCGCGGTGGCGTCGATGCGCGCCAGCGGCTGGCCCGAGCGCACGGCCTGCCCCTGGTCGGCGTACACCTCGAGCACCTGCCCGCCCACCTGCGCGCGGACCTGCGCCTCGCGTTCGGCCATCAGCGAGCCGGAAAGCTGCGGCCCGGTGCGGATCTCCTCGCTCTGCACCACCGCGACGGCCTCGGGGCCCAGCTCCACTCCCGCGGGCGCCTTTTCCGTGGCGGCGTCGCTCTCCTTGCCGCACGCCGCGATCACCAGGGCGGCCCCGGCGGCCAGCGCCGCGCGCCCGATCTTCGTTCCGTGCATCGTCACACTCCCCCCGTTCCGCTGAAGGCCGACGTGGTCGGCAGCTGCGGCGTTTGTGTCGGCTGCTGCTGTTGCTGCTGCGGTTGTGTCTGCTGCTGCGGTTGAGCCTGCTGCGGCTGCTGGTTGGCCGAGCTCCCGCCGGCCGCACCCGACGCCTGCTGCAGGTTCAGCGGCAGGTCGGGCAGGAGGGCGACGCGCACCTGCGCGATCTGCAGGTCGCGCGCGGCCTGCGCGCGGTTGGCCGTGGCCAGCTGCAGCTGGATGCGGCTGTCGGTGAGCTCGGTCTGCGTCGACAGCCCCTCGCGGTAGCGGATCTCGGCGATCTGGTAGGCGCGGGTGGCCTGCTCCACCGTGCCCGAGCTGGCCTGCCACTTGGCCCGGGCGCTCGACAGCTCGTCGAGCGCGGCGCGGGTGTCGAGCTGCGCCTGCGCCTTGACCGACTCGAGCGTGGCGCGCGACTCCAGGAGGTTGGCCTGCGCCACCATCTCGTCGCCGCGGATGCGCCCGCCGGTGAAGATCGGCACCGTCATCTGCGCGCCCACCGTCCAGTTGGTGGAGAAGTCGCTCCATGCCGGGAAGGCGCCGGCCGGGTAGCCCACGCGCCCCCAGTTGGAAACCAGGGAGAGGGTGGGCCAGCGCTGCGCCCGCGCCACGCGCAGCTGCGCCTCCTGCGTCTCCACCACCTGCACCGCCTGGCGCACGGGGGCGCGGTTGGCGGTGGTCGTGTCGCCCAGGAGATTCGGGTTCGAGGCGAAGCGGGCCACCGGCACCGGGGCCGCGTCGTCGAGCGGCGTGGTCAGCTGCACCGGCGCGGTGGTCGGCAGGTCCAGCAGCAGCCGCAGCCGGGTGTACGCCAGCTCGCGCTCGGCGCGCCGCTGGATCACCTGCGGCCGCTGGTTGTCGCGGGTGACGGTGGCGCGCAGCAGCTCGAACTCCGGCTGGTTCCCCACCTGGCGCGCCAGCGTCACCTGCCGCAGCGTCTCCTCCGCCTGCGCCAGCGCGGCCTCGGCGATCCCCACCAGGCGGTCGGTGAGCGCGGCGTCGTAGTAGGCCTGGGCCACGTCGAGCACCAGCTGCGCGCGGGTGGCGGACAGCTGGATGTCGGCGCGGCGGCGGCCGGCCGTGGCCGCGTCGACCTGCGCGGCAATGCGGCCGCCGGCGAACAGGTTCTGCGAGAGGTTGATCCCCAGCTGCCACGTGTTCGCCCGCCCGAAGGGAAGCGAGCCCAGCGAGGAGAAGGGGTTGCCGTTGGTGGCGCAGTCCACCGCGTGCTCCAGCGAGTCCACCCGCTGCTCGATCGGCAGCCCGGGGTTGGGCGCGAAGGTGCCGCAGTTGGTGGGGCCCGTCTGCGTGGTGGTGTCGGAGCCGCTGGCGAGCGACGAGAACTGCGACGCCAGCGCGCGGCTGTACGAGGCGAAGCCGTTCAGCTGCGGCAGCCGCTGGCTCTGCGCCTGCAGCCGCTGCCCGCTGGCCCGCATCACCCCCGCGCGGGCGACCACGATCTGGTCGCTGGCGTCCTCGGCCATGCGCAGCGCCTCGTCGAGCGAAAGCGGGCGCACGCCGCCGGCCGGCGCCTGCATCTGCGCCGCGGGGCGCGCGGGGGCGCCCGGCGGGGGGAGGGGGTTGGTCTGCGCGGCCAGCGGCGCGGCCGCCAGCAGGGCCAACGCAACGGCCCCGTACGCGCGTCGTGGTGCAAGGGGTCTACGCATATCCGTCAATCCAGAAGGTTCCAGGCGTTGCTGCGTCCGTCCGGCCCGCGGCCGGATCCCATCCCGCTTCGCCGTCCACACTCCGGACCGGCTTCAGGCCGCGTTCTCGGCCGGCGCCGCCGGGGCGTCGCCGTTCTTCAGCGCGTTCCAGGTGTCCATCAGGCGGTCCACCTCGGTGATCAGCAGCGCGTGGAAGCGCTCGGCCTCGCGCAGGCGCCGCTTTCCCTCGGTCATCTGCGGCGGAAGGCTCCCCTGCGCCTCGCCGAAGATCTTCACCATCTCGCGCCACCGCCCCTGGGCCACGCGCATCATGTGCTCCCACGGGCTGTCCTGCACCCGGTAGAAGTCGCGCCGGTCGCCCAGCGAGCTGACCCGCTCGATCATCCCGAACTGCTCCAGCATGCGGCAGTTGGTGCTGACGCCCGCCTTGCTGGCCTGCAGCTTCTCGGCGAGCTCGTCGAGCGAGAACGGGCGTCCGCCCACGAGCAGGAGGCCGAAGATGCGCCCGGCGCTGCGGGCCATCCCCTCCTTCTCGCAGATCAGCCCCATCCGCTCCACGAACTGCTGTACCGACTCGTCCACGGCGTTCTCCTGTGATGGTCCTTCGCCATTCTGCGGGCGAAGATATCAGTATCTGACCGTTCAGTCAATCCTGAACGATATTAATCATCTGACTGAACTGAATTCAGTGAACTGCAAGTTCCGGCGCCGCAAGCAGATGGCTGCCGTGGAGGAAACACCTGCTTGTGCGGGGAGATTGCCGGACGCGCCGACTGCCTCGAAAAAGACTCGCCCCACGCGGAGCAGCCGGAGGCGGCGGAGAGGCCGTATGTTCCTCTGCTCCCTCCGCTGCTCCGCGTGAGCCATCGGTTCTCCTCGCCACGCTACGGAGAGGAGGAGCAGCAACTCGCAACTCTCTGGGGGATCATTCGTAGTGACACGTGGGGCGAAGATCGTCCGGGGGTGTGGACGGATTCGCAATCATCGCATACATTTACCGCCTCTGGCTCGATCCGGGGCGGACGCCGCCGGAGCACGGAGCCTCCCCGATCTGTTTCCCGAGTCTCTCCAACCTCCAGCGGCGGCAACCGGCCACGGCATCCCCACCGCCGTGCACAGGGGCCGCGGACTCCCGCCATGAGCTCGATCTTCGACAAGCTGAAGGACGTGGGCAAGGACGCGCTGGGCACCTTCGTGGTGCTCGACGAGGACGGCAACGAGGTCAAGTCCGACGAGACCCTTCCCGCGGGCGCGCAGGGTGCTTCCGCTGGCCAGGGCGCCGCGCCGGCCCAGGGCTCGGCTCCCGCGGCCGTCCCCGCAATGGCCGTGGCGCCCGACCCCGAGTTCGTGCAGCAGCTGCACGCCGCCGTCGACGCCAGCAAGAAGGCCGCGCTGACCCAGTTCCGCGCGCTGTTCGCCGCGCTGTCGGCCGTGGCCGACGAGGCCACCCGCACGCAGCTCGCCCTTTCCGCCGCGCAGGCCAGCCACGGCTTCGGCGCCGCCCAGGTGGGCGAGGCCATCGCCGACCGCCTGCGCATCCTGGCGGGCGAGAAGGAGGGCTTCGAGAAGGCGGTGCAGGAAGAGACCGCCCAGTCCGTGGGCGGCACCAAGGCCGAGATCGAGAAGACGCGCGCGGAGATCACGAAGCGCATCGAGGAGATCAAGGCGCTGGAGGCGAAGGCCGCCGAGCTCGACAAGCAGGCGAAGGAAGCCACCGCCAGCATCGAAGCCAACTCGGCCCGCTTCGCCGCCAGCTACGCCGTGGTCGAGGCCGAGCTGACCGCCGAGCGCGCCCGCATCGCCCCGTTCCTCCAACCCGCGAAGTAGCCCGACGATGGAGACTTCCGCAACCGCGGGCGCCGCGAAGGCGCGCCGCACCTTCTGGCAGCGCCCCGAGGGCAAGGTGGGCGCGGGGATCATGGCCGCGCTGGGCGTGGCCCTGGCCTGGGGCTTCGTCAAGCTCCTGCCCACGCTCATCCAGGTCGCCGAGAACACGCTGTACCTGGCGTTCCTGATCGGCCTGATCGCCGTGCTCTACTGCGTGGTGTTCGTGTGGGACCGGCCGCGCACGCTGCTGTTCTACGCGCTGCAGATGATCAGCCGCTGGGTCACCAGCAACTTCGTGGAGCTGGACCCCGTGGCCATCCTCAAGGCGTTCGTGCGCCAGATGGAGCAGCGGCGCGAGGTGATCCAGGACCGCCTGGCCCGCATCGTGGGCGTTCGGCGGATGGTCGAGGCCAAGATCGCCAAGAGCGAGAAGGAGCGGCAGGACGCGTTGCGTCTCGCGAAGGCCGCCCAGGCCAGCCACGACGAGGACGGGCTGAACGCACACGCCGAGATCGCCGCGCGCCGCGCGCGCGACATCGAGGAGTACAAGTCGATGCAGGAGCAGATGCTGAGCATCGAGAAGCTCCTGCAGCGGGTGATGAGGCGCGCCGACTACCACATCCAGACCGCGCGCGACGAGGCCAACCAGCTGGCCGACAAGCATACCATCACCGGCGCCGTCGCCTCGGCCACGGCGGCCGCGCAGGGGATCTTCGGCGACACCGACCTGGCCGAGGTCCGCGACATGGCCGCCGAGCGCATCCGCGACGACTACGAGAAGCGGCTGGGCGAGCTGCAGACGCTGATCGACCTCACGGATTTCGATCACGCCGTGGATCTCAATCAGATGGCCTTCCGCCAGGAAGGGCTGGCGCAGCTGATGGAGGCGGAGAAGAAGGTGACCGCCGCCGAGCTGGCCGACCCCTCCGCCGCCAAGCCCGGCGCGGGCGCGGCGCTCCTGGCCGAGGCGCAGGGCGGCGGCTCGTCCGCGTCGGGCCCGGCCACGTCGGGCGACGCGGGCGGCGCGAGCAAGTGGCGCAGCAGGCTCCGGCGGCAGTAGCCGCCGGACGCCTTCAGAGGTGATAGACGGAGCAGTAAACCCCAACCCCCGACCCTACCATGCAACTGACGTCCACCGGCCAGAAGACGGTGCGCATCATCGGCGGCCTCGCCGTGATCGCGGCCATCGGCTTCGGCCTGAAGTACGCCGCCAGCCACGGCTACGGCCGGCAGATCATGCGCGCCATCGTTCCCGAGAAGGTGAGCGGGCTCGACGCGGGCAGCGACATCGGCAACGGCTTCGCCACGGGGAGCGGCACGGTGGCCTTCGCCGGGCTCCCCAGCGACCGCCCGGCCGACCTCCCCGGCGCGCCCGAGGTGCGGATCAACTTCTGGGCGTGGAACTCCCAGATGGGGTGCCTCTACTCCAACGGCGGCCCGGTGACCACCGAGGGCTCGCTGATGGCGAAGCAGGGGATCAAGGTCCGCATCGACCGCCAGGACGACAACACGCAGCTGATGGCGCAGCTGACCGCGCTGGCCAAGGGGCTGCACGACGGCCAGGCGCAGCCGCGCGAGGGGATCCACTTCATCGGCATCATGGGCGACGGCTCGGGGGCCTTCCTGGCCGCGCTCAACAAGCAGCTGATCGACTCGTTCGGCGAGGACTACCGCGCCGAGATCGTGGGTTCGTGCGGCTACTCGCGCGGCGAGGACAAGCTGATGGGCCCGCAGAAGTGGCGCGACAACCCGCAGAGCATGCGCGGCGCGGTGGTGGCCGGCGTGCTGCGCGACGGCGACTGGAACATCGCCCAGCGCTTCATGGGCGACAACGGCATCCCCAACAACCCCGACGAGACCACCTACGACCCCAACGCGGTCAACTGGGTGAACACCTCGAGCTACGTGGAGGCGGCCGAGAAGTACGTCGCCAACTACTGCGAGGACCGCCGGGTGGTGGAGAACGGGAAGGCGACCGGGCAGACGCGCCGCGTGTGCGTGGACGGTATCGTCACCTGGACGCCGGCCGACGTGACCGCGGCGAAGGGGCGCGGGGGGATCGTGAGCATCGTGTCGACCAAGGAGTACACGTCGCAGATGCCGCACGTGATCATCGGCATCCACAAGTGGAACCAGCAGAACCGGCAGACGGTGGAGAAGATGCTGACCGCCTTCCTGCAGGGCGGCGACCAGGTACTGCACCACCCGCAGGCGCTGACCCGCGCGGCCCAGATCAGCCAGCAGATCTACAACGAGAGCGGCGCCGACGCGGCGTACTGGGAGAAGTACTACCGCGGCGTGACCGAGCCCGACAAGACGGGCGTCCCCGTCGACCTGGGCGGCAGCAAGGCGAACAACCTGGCCGACAACCTGGTGCTGTTCGGCCTGGCGCCGGGGACCACGCCGGAGACCAGCCGCTTCCGGGCCACGTACACCGTGTTCGGCAACATCGTCAGCCAGCAGTATCCGGATCTCGTGCCCAGCGTCCCGCCGATCGACCAGATCCTGGACGTGAGCTACCTGCAGGCGGTGGCGCAGCGCGCCGGCGGCGCGCAGACCGCGGCCGCCGCGGCCGAGACCAACACCTACACCGGCTCGGGGAACGTCTCGCGCGTGGTGGGGCGCCGCAACGTGTCGATCACCTTCGAGACGGGGTCGGCCACCTTCACCCCCGAGGCCGAGCAGCAGCTGCAGCAGCTGTTCGACGAGCTGTCCATCAACTCGCTGGCGGTGGAGATCCACGGGCACACCGACAACGTCGGCAACCCCGACGCCAACCAGCAGCTGTCGGAAGACCGCGCGCTGGCGGTGAAGCAGTGGCTGGAGCAGCGCTCGGCCAGCACCTTCCCGCAGGGCCGCATCCGCATCTTCGCGCACGGCCCCACGCAGCCGATCGAGTCCAACCGGACGGCCGAGGGGCGCGCGGCCAACCGCCGGGTGGAGATCGTGATCGGCACCAACAGCTGATCGCCCTGACCGCAGGACTGGCCGGGGCGCGGGGAGACCTTGCGTCTCTCCGCGCCCCGGCCGCGTCTCCACCCCCCTGATCACGCGACGTAAGGGTTTCCAGCCGATGCCTTCGCTCGGTCCCGCGCTCCGGCCCAACCAGTGGGTCCCGCAGCGCACCTACGCCACCATGGCCGCCGCCTGGGCCGCCCTGGTGATCCTCCTCTGGCTCTTCGGCGCGGGGATCTTTCCCAGCCCGGCGCGGGTGCTCGAGGCGCTCCGCAACCTCACGGCCAGCCAGGGGCTGATCGGCGAGCTGCTGACCTCGCTGACGCTGTTCGCCGAGGCGCTGGCGGTGGCCGTGGCCATCTCCTTCACGCTGGCGTACCTGAGCGTCGTCCCCGCGCTGCGGCCCATCGTCACGGCGCTGACCAAGGCGCGCTTCCTGAGCCTGGTGGGCTTCACCTTCGTCTTCACGATCTGGTTCAGCGGCGGGCACGCGCTGAAGCTGGCGCTGCTGGTGTTCGGCATCTCCGCCTTCCTGCTGACGTCGATGGTGGACGTGGTCGCCTCGGTGCCCACGGAGAAGCTGGACCACGCGCGCACGCTGCGCATGGGCGACTGGCGCGTGGTCTGGGAAGTCGTCGTCCTCGGGCAGATGGGGCCCGCCTTCGACGCCATCCGCCAGAACGCGGCGATGGGGTGGATGATGCTGACCATGGTCGAGGGGCTGGTGCGCGGCGAGGGGGGGATCGGGACGATGCTGGTGGACCAGCAGAAACACTTCAACCTGGCGGCGATCGTGGCCGTGCAGGGGGTGTTCCTGATTGCCGGGTTCTTCCAGGACGCGTTCCTGGGATGGCTGAAGTCCGTGCTGGTGCCCAGCGCGGCCCTCGTCACCGCGCGCGGCAAGGGAGGGTGACGATGAGCACGGCGCACGTGTACGAGCGCAAGGGCGTCCTCCTCGACATCCAGGGCGTCACCTTCACCCGCAACGGCGTTCCCATCCTCCGCGAGGTGAACGCGCAGATCCGCGACGTGGTCCGCCCCGGCGTGAAGCAGGGGCAGATCGTAGGCCTGCTCGGCCCGTCGGGGGTGGGAAAGACCACGCTGTTCAAGATCCTTGCGGGGCTGCTGAAGCCCGACGCGGGGACGGTGAAGATCGGCGAGAAGGCGCTGCCTGCCACTCCCGGGCTGGTGGGCGTGGTGGCGCAGAACTACATCCTGTTCGAGCACCGCACGGTGCTGGGGAACCTGACCATCGCCGCGCGGCAGGCGGGGATGAGCGGCGACGACGCGAAGGCCGCGGCGATGAAGTACCTGGAGCGCTTCGGGCTGGCCGCGCACGCGGACAAGTATCCCATGCAGGTCTCGGGCGGGCAGCGGCAGCGCATCGCCATCGCGCAGCAGCTGCTGTGCAGCGAGAACTACCTGGTGATGGACGAGCCGTTCAGCGGGCTCGACGTGCTGCAGCAGGAGAACGTGCACCAGCTGCTGCAGGAGGTCAGCCAGGTGGCCGAGGAGAACACGCTGATCATCGTGACGCACGACGTGAGCGCCGCGGTGGCCGTGTGCGACACCATCTGGCTGATGGGCCGCGAGCGCGACGCGCAGGGGAACGTGGTCCCCGGCGCGCGGATCGTGGAGGAGATCGACCTGATCGAGCGCGACCTCTGCTGGCACCCCGACATCCGCCAGAGGCCGGAGTACATCAAGCTGGTGAACGAGATCAAGGCGCGCTTCCACACGCTCTGATCCACCTCCGACGGATGCGATTCCAGAGAGCGGCCTCCGCGCGGCGCGGAGGCCGCTCCGCTTGTGATGACTCGACTAGGCGTTGCCCCCGGCTGTCCGCATTGCCTCGGGAGCAGGGTCACCCAGGATTCGCCGCTTGATTTCCGCCTTCTCTTCGTCCGTTCGGCCTTTGGCGACGTGTTTCCACATCAGCTTGAACATCTGGCGGTGGATCTCCACGAACCAAGGATCCTCGAGGATTCGGCCAGCTTCGCTGTGGCTTTGCCCGAGGCCCCAGTGGATGATCACGACGTTGCCCAGGATCGCGAAACCGAAGCCCGTGGGGAACTTGTACTGTTCCAGGTAGGCCACCTTTTCAGGATAAATGACTCGACCCTCTACGTTGGGATATAACTTGCTCAAGTGGTCACTTAGAACTCTCTTCTCCGCGTCGCTGAACGACTTTCCCGGCTCTGCGATGAAGATCCTCTTCACGTTGATGCCCTCGAGTGACCGCCGATAGTTGGCTTCGTAGTACATCTGCAGAAGAGGGGAATCCCACTCCTTTTGTCCGCACACAGCGAGAATCTCTCGATGCCGGGTTGGATCCAGGTTGCGGACATGCTCTATCAGCTTTTGTGTACACACTTTCGCCGTGCTGAGGCGCCTGGTTTTATCGGTGAGTTGGAGGAGCGGGCTACGGGCCCGCTCAAAGATCTCTTCCCGCAGAACGGCCAGGTACGGATCGCGAACGGGCGCGGCAATAGCCAGGATGTCCTCGCGAATCCGAGAAACATCCTCGCGGAGCTGGTCGGGAATTTTAGTCCAGTTTTTCTCGACGGTCCAACTGAGTGTGAACACCATGGCAGTGATGAGGATGGATATCGATGCAACGATCGGAATCTGGCGGTTCGTCGCACCTGCGAGGAGATTCACGATCAGGACTACCACGGCTGCTCCCAGTGCGATGATTCCGGGCATGAACCATCGCTTGTACAAGGGCTCCGGCTTGTCTTGGGCTTGAACCATGTGTACACCTCCCTCAAGGACTACGGTCGTAACAAGGCAAGTTCAGTCAGCAATCGGGAGTGACGGTGAAGGATTTCCTTACGAGTCACAGTATAGTGTCTGAAATTCAGCACTCAACTGAAACATATGTCGCCCGACACCGCAGCCCTGCGACGGCGGGCGCGAATCTTCAGACAAGGATCCTGGAATTGAAGCCGAACCAGTTGTGGACGCTCGTGGCCGAGGTCACCCGTCCACTGCAGCCCGACGTCGACCGGCGCGACGTGCTCGGCCGCGTCATCCGCGCGATCGAGGACGCGCGCGACGCCGGCTTCGACTCGGCGGAGATGGCCGAGGTGCGCGGCCTTGCCCTCGTCGCGCTGTCGAACGGCGAGCGCCGCAAGCTCACCTCCGCCATGGCCAAGATCTACGGCACCGCCCTCGTCGAGCGCGCCAAGACCGGGTGACGGCGATCCGCGGTGCGATGAGAAACTCGGGGCGGCGAGGAGATGCATCCTCGCCGCCCCGATTTTCTAATCGGCTCACGCAGGGTCAGCAGAGTCAGCAGTAAAACTGCAGTTCAACTGCTGACTCTGCTGACTCTGCGTGAGCCCCCTTCTTTTCAGTCTCCCAGACGCGCGGCAAGATAGCGGATGCGGCGGAGGTTGGTGGGATCTTCGAACTCGCCCTCGCGCGCCCGGCCCAGCGTCCCGTCCGCCGCGGCGGAGACGATGGCGCGGAGCTGCGCCACCTCCTCGTCGCCCAGCGCGCCGAGGCCGGGAACGTGGCGGCGGGGGGCGCGCTCGAGCTTCAGCACCTGCCGCGCGAGGGAGACGAACATCGAGCACGCCTCGGGGCAGGGCACGGCCGCGTCGCCGTCCACCGGCCCCTCGTCGACCGCGCCGAGGAACTCCATCTCGTCCACGTCCCACGCCACGCGGCGCAGGCAGACGGCGTCGGCGCAGCAGGCGCGCGCGGTGACCCGCACGGCGTGCGCATCCAGCAGCTTCACCGACGAGTAGATGCCGCTCTGCCGCCCCGCCGTCTCGCGCCAGTGGGTCACCCGCAGCGTGCCCGTTCGCCCCGCGTGCCAGTGCACCGCGCAGGCGGGATAGAGATAGTCGAGCGCCGTCCACAGCCCGCGCGCGTCGAGGTCGACCAGCGCCCACCCCTGCTTCAGGTTGGGCGACGTCTTCAGCGGCCGGTGGTCGCCGCGGTTCGTCGTCTGCGCGATCTCGCGCGCGAAGAACGGGTCGCGCGATACCCACTCCAGCGACTGCATCGAGCGGTGCATGTCGCGGCGGTGGCGGATCTCGTACCGCCCCTCTCCCGTCGCCAGCAGGCGCGCCTGCAGGAAGACGCGGCCCGTCTCCCCCGCCTCGTCGACCCACGCGGCCAGCGCGCGGCGCGCCTCGGCCACCCCGCCGGGTGCGTGCGCGCCGCGGACCTCGGGGCGGTCAGACACCGGCCGCCTCCGCGATCTCCACCCCGTCAGGCACCGCGGCGCCTGCCTCACGCGCGCGCTGCAGGATGATGCGCGCGATCTCGGGGAAGGTGCCCACCGGCGGCGCGTACCAGATCGTCCGCCCGTCCTTCTCCGTCACCGCGCTCACCGCCGGGCGGCTGATCCCCAGGTCGTCGGGGATGGTCTCCTGCGTGTGCCACCCCTCGGCCACGAAGAAGGGGACCAGCACCATCCGCCGCTCCT
Organism: Longimicrobium sp.; assembly: GCA_036377595.1. Taxonomy (NCBI): domain Bacteria; kingdom Pseudomonadati; phylum Gemmatimonadota; class Longimicrobiia; order Longimicrobiales; family Longimicrobiaceae; genus Longimicrobium; species Longimicrobium sp. The sequence goes on from DASUYB010000014.1 coordinate 39,648, forward strand.
CCATCTCCTCCAGCACGCGGCCGACCTCGGGCTCCTGGTCGAGGAAGCCGGTGCGCACGTGGCCGAACACGCCCGCCGCCTCGGCCTCGCGGGTCACGCGGTAGATGACCTCGGCGGAGTTGCTGTTCCGCTCCGTCCCGTGGCCGATGATGACCAGCCCCGCCTCGCGCGCCTCGTGGTGCGACAGCCCGGCCGTCTCCTCGGCGCGGCGCAGGATCATCGCGGCCATCGACGGGTGCGTGCCGACGGGGCCGCAGTAGCGGATCGACTTCCCCAGCTTGTGGGTGATGGAAGGCGCGGGCCCCACGAGCCCCAGCTCGCGCGGGATGACCTCCTCGGTGAAGTAGCCCTCGGAGATGAAGAGGGGGACCACGTAGACGTCGTCCGGCTCGACGAGGTCGAACACCTCGCGCATGGACGGCTCTTCCTTCCAGAAGCACTCGCGCACCTCGTCGAACACGCCCGTCCGCCGGATCGCCGCCGCGTGCCGGTAGACGGGCGCGCTCGAGTCCGCGTTCAGGTGCGACCCGTGCCCGATGATCACCAGTGCCTGCAAACCACCGCTCCTTCAAGAACTTCCGTCAGGGGGAGATACCGGAAAGATGGGCGTTCCGCCGCCGGCGCGGCAAGATGGAGAGATCGGTTGGAGGATGAAGAAACGCACAGAATGTCATTCCGAGCGCCGCCGCTCGACCGATCTTTCGTCCACACCGAATTCAGTGCGGCGGCCGAGGAATCTTTGGCCCGCATCCGAGCGACAGGCGGGCTGTCGCTCGGATGCAGGCCACGGATTCCTCAGGCGCCGGAGTTCGGTGTGATGGAGAGGCCGGTGCAGCGCCTTCGGAATGACATGCTTGGGGTGGGACGACGGAGCCGGCCGACGTCCCACGTCTACTGCCAGCGGAAGAGCTTGAGGGCGGCGAGGAAGGAGAGGACCATCCACGCGGCGAGGATGGCCACCTGCGGCCAGTACGCCGTCACCGGGAGCGCGTCGTTGTAGACGGCGCGGAAGGCGTCGTTCAGCGCCGTCAGCGGAAGCGCGCGGATCGCCGGCTGGATGACGTCGGGGTAGCGGCTGGCGGAGAAGAACACGCCCGACAGCACGAACATCGGCAGCATCACCACGTTCAGGATGCCGCTGATCCCCTCGATGGTGCGCGCGCGGCTGGCCGCCAGCAGCCCCAGCCCCGCGAACGTCATCGCCCCCAGGATCACCAGCCCGGTGAAGGCCAAAAGCGATCCCCGCACCGTCACCCCGAACGCCAGCCAGGCGAAGATCACGATCGGCGGCACCTCGAGGCCCAGGAAGACCAGGCGCGACAGGATCATCGCCAGCAGGTAGTCGCGCTTCCTCATCGGCGTGCTGACCAGGCGCTTGAGCTGCTTCTTGTTGCGCATCTGCACCAGCCCGAACCCGATCCCCCACATCCCCGTGCTCATCAGGTTCAGCCCGATCAGCCCGGGGATCACCCAGTCGATGTAGCGCGCGCCCGGCTCGCGCCGCCGGTCGTCCGCCGTCGCCACCGGCCGCGTGGCGCCGGAGCCGCGCTGCACCGCCTCGTCCGCGAGCAGGCGGCCGACGCGGCTCTCGTCACGCGCGGCGTCGAAGCGGTAGACGAGCCGGTCCGTCCCCGCCAGCACCACGGCCACGTCGCCCTTGCGGACGGCGCGCTCGGCGGCGGTGTCGTCGAGCATCACCACGCGGATCTCCGGCGACGCGCGGAGCGCGGGGAGGTAGCGCTCGGCCACGGAGCCGCGCTGCACACCCACCGCGGCGCGCTCCGCCGGCCGGTCGCGGAAGGCCACGCCCAGCCCCACCGCCATCAGGATGGGGAAGACGAAGGTCCAGAAGAGCGCTTCGGGCTCGCGCAGGAACGAGCGGATGCGGAGGAGCACCAGCTCGCGCAGGGGGCTGAACTCACTCATCGCGCAGCTCCCGCCCGGTCAGGGAAAGGAAGACGTCTTCCAGCGTGGCCTTGTGCGTCACCAGCGAGGTCAGCTCGCCCCCCGCGGCGGTGGCGGCGGCCAGCAGCCCGGGGAGCGACTGCGCCAGATCGTCCACCGTCAGCAGCGTGTGCTCGCCGCGCGCGGCCACGCGGCGGGCGCCGGGGACGGCGCGCAGCGCGTCTTCCCCGATCGGCGCCGTGGCGGCGAACTCGATCACGTACGCGCCGCCGAGCCCGCTGATCAGCTGGTCGGGGGTGCCCTGCGCGATGATCTCGCCGTGGTCGAGGATGGCGATGCGGTCGGAGAGCGCCTGCGCCTCGTCCATGAAGTGCGTGGTCAGCAGGATGGTGCCGCCGCGCGCGCGGAACGCCTCGCACACGTCCCACAGCTGCCGGCGGGACTGGGGATCCAGCCCCGTGGTCGGCTCGTCGAGGAAGAGGATGTCGGGCTGTCCGGCCAGGGCGCACGCGACGGAGAGCCGCTGCTTCTGGCCGCCGGAGAGGTTGCGCACCTGCGTGTCGCGCTTCTCCTCCAGCTGCACGAAGCCGATCAGCTCGCCGGGGGTGGGGCCCTGGGGATAGAACGAGCGGAAGAGGCGCACGATCTCGCCCACGGTGGAGCGGTCGGGGAACTCGCTCTCCTGCAGCTGCACGCCCAGGCGCGCGCGGATGCGGTCGCCGTCGCGCTCCCAGCGCATCCCCAGCACCTCCACCTCGCCGGCGTCGCGGGGGGTGAGGCCCTCGAGGATCTCGATGGTCGTGGTCTTCCCCGCCCCGTTGGGGCCCAGCAGCCCGAAGCACTCGCCGCGCCGGACCTCCAGGTCCAGCGCCTTGACCGCCACCGTCTCGCCGAAGCGCTTGTGCAGGCCGCGGACGAGGATGGCGGGCGTGTCCACGGCGGAGGATTGCGTGCCGGTCGGCAAGGATCGCGTGCGGGCTCGGGGTCGCGAGGAAACGGGGGGAGAAGGGTAGTGGGGATGGAGATCGGGGGCAACGGCGGCGGGCCGCACCGTCACCCATCGCGTCAAGACTGTCGCCGATCGCGTGAAGACTTCGGACAGATCGGAGAGATCCTGCCCGCCCGGCGCGGAGGCCCTCTCCCCCCGGCCCCCTCCCCCAAAACCGACTGGGGGAGGGGGAGACCTCAGCGCGGGGAGACGGTTCGGTGCGGGTAAGGAGGGTATCCTGCCCGCCGGGTTCTCCCAAGTAGAACTGCGACTTCTTCAATCGCGCGCCGGTGCAGTCACCTCTCCCAGGCTGTTTTGGGAGAGGTCGAAAAATGGAGAAGGGTCGAGACGGCAGTTTGTCTCGACCCTTCTCCATTTTTCGGGTGAGGGCCCCCTACGATTTCAGCGTGCGCGCGAAGAAGTCGACCGTGCGGGTCCACGCGTCGGCGGCGGCCTGGGCGTTGTAGGACTGGCCGCTGGGGTTGGCGAAGGCGTGGTTCGCGTCGTAGAAGCGGATGTCCACCGTCTTGCCGAGCGCCTTCAGCTCCTGTTCCATCTTCCGCACGCTGTCGGCGGGAATGCCGCGGTCCTGCAGGCCGAAGAACCCCGCCAGCGGCGCATCCAGCCGCGCCAGGCGCGCGCGGTCGGTCACCGGCTGGCCGTAGTACATCACCACCGCGTCCACGTACTCGGGAAGGTTGAGCCCCGCCTGCAGCGACCATCCCCCGCCGAAGCACCATCCCACCGTGCCGATCCTGCGCGCGTGCTTCTCCTGCTTCAGGAAGCGTGCGGCGCTGGCCAGGTTCATCACTCCGCGGTCGCGGTCGCCCATCACCTCGCGCATGTACGTCTGCGCGGCCTGCGCGTCGGTGGCGACCTTCCCCTGGTACAGGTCCACCGCCAGCGTGCGGTACCCCTCGCCGGCCAGGCGCCGCGCCATCATGCGGATGTTGTCGTTCAGTCCCCACCACTCGTGCACCAGGATGACGGCCGGGAGCGCGGCGTCGGCGCCGGAGGCGGCCGGATACGCCATGTAGCCGCGCACCCGCTGCCCGTCGACCAGGCCGTAGACGACCTCCTCGCCGCGCACCTCCTGCCGCGGCTCCTGGGCCGACGCGTTGGCCGTAGGCGTCTCGCCAGCGTGCTCGCGCGCCATGGCGTCTACGTGCGCGCTGTCGGCGGGCGCGGCGCCGCGGCCACCGCCCGAGCACCCGGCGGCGAACAGGAGCGTGGACAGCATCAGGACCTCTCGGCGCATCGGGAATCCCTCGCGTTCGCGGTCGAAATCGTCGTTGGAACGGGCAAGCGGACGGATGCATGCTACGCGCCGCCGGCGGCGGAGGCAACGCTGATCCCCGTCTCCACGAACTCGCGGGAGATGGAGGAGAACTGCGACCAAGATCGGTGTCAGCGCGGTCCGGAGGCGCGCGAATTGTCGGAAAGATGCCGATCCGGCGACAAGACTCTGGCGCAGGGCGGAGAAGCGGACTATCATGCGCGCCGTTCAACCGCACAATCCGTCGTCCGGACGCCACGCACCCGCGGCAACCCGCGTGCGCCTCCGAACCTCGCGTACCCCCGGCAGAGGAGAACCGCGCCCCGTTCGGTCCCACCCAGCAGTACCGGGATTCCATCGCAGTCGCCCCCGGCGCCACCCGACCGGGACTCCACGACAACGGCAAACCCGGCGAAAGCCGGCGACGCAAAGTTACGAGCCTACCGCGGGGCGCCCGCCGCACGCCCGGCCACGGCAGTCGAGCCGCCGATAGAGTACCATGGCCATGCCACGAACCACCCGGAAGTACCCCGCACTGCGCACCGTCGTGCTCGCCGCGGCCGCCCTGGCGCTGGCCGCCGCCCCCGCCGCCGCCCAGCGGATGGCGATGCTGGCGTCGTTCCCGATCCCGCCGCGCAACCCCGCGCGCGACATCGTGGACCTGCTGCGCTCGCGCAACCTGCTGATCCCCGTCGAGGGGGTCGGCGCGGGGCAGCTGCACGACACGTTCAACGCCGCGCGCTCCGGCGGCCGCGTGCACGACGCCATCGACATCCACGCGCCGCGCGGCACGCACGTGCTGGCGACCACCGACGGCACCATCATCAAGCTGCATCACAGCGCGCTGGGCGGCATCACCGTCTACCAGCTCGACGACGACGGCCGCACGCGCTACTACTACGCGCACCTCGACCGCTACGCCGACGGCATCGCCGAGGGCGTGCGCGTCACGCGCGGGCAGACGATCGGATACGTGGGCGACACGGGGAACGCGGCCCCCGGCGACTGCCACCTGCACTTCGCCATCGCCATCCTGAGCGACACCTCGCGCTGGTGGAGCGGCCGCAACGTCAACCCGTTCGAGGTCTGGAGATAGCATCTCCAGGAAGGTGACGCAGATCGGCCCCGCTTCGAAAGCTTCGGAGCGGGGCCGATGATCTTTTTGTCTCACGCAGAGTCAGCAGGGTCAGCAGTTGAACTGCGCAGTTTACTGCTGACTCTGCTAACTCTGCGGCTGCGTGAGACAAGTCTTTTCTGGCGAGGGCCAGGCTTGCTACGCTGTCGCCAGGACGGGAAGCGCCTCGCCGCGGAAGATCTCGGGGACGCCGTCGAGCGGATCTTCCTCGATTGGCTCGCCGTCGGGGGATTCGAGGACGAAGCCCATGTCGCGGATCATCTCCAGGTCGGCGCGGGCGGCCTGTCCCGGCGTGGTCAGGTAGTCGCCGATGAAGATGGAGTTGGCGGCGTACAGCCCCATCACCTGCATCGACCGCAGGTGCACCTCGCGCCCGCCGGAGATGCGGATCTCCTGCGACGGCAGCAGGAAGCGGTAGAGGCAGAGGATGCGCAGGCAGCGCCGCGGGTCGAGCTGGTCCACCCCCGCCAGCGGCGTCCCCACGATGGGGATCAGGAAGTTGACGGGAACACTGCGCACCTCCAGCTCGCGCAGCGACAACGCCAGGTCGATCACGTCGTCGTCCGTCTCGTTCATCCCCACGATCCCGCCGGAGCAGGTCTTGAGCCCCACCGCCTTCACCGCCTCGACCGTGGCCACGCGGTCGCCGAAGGTGTGGGTGGAGACGACGCTGGGCGTGTGGCGCTCCGACGTGTTCAGGTTGTGGTTCACCTGGGTGACGCCCGCCTCCTTCAGCCGCCGCGCCTGGTCCTCGGTCAGCAGCCCCAGGCAGGCGCACACCTTCAGGTCGTGCTTCTCGCGGACGGCGCGCACCGCGTCCAGCACCTTGGCGAACACCCGCTCGCCCGGCGTTCGCCCGCTGATGACCATGCAGAAGGTGCCCGCCTTCAGCTCCGCCGCGCGGTCGGCCGCCGCCAGGATCTTCTCGCGCGCCAGCATGGGATACTTCTCGATCTCCGCCGCGCTGATCTTCGACTGCGAGCAGTAGTTGCAGTCCTCGGGACAGAGGCCGCTCTGCGCGTTGCAGAGGAAGTGCAGCCGCACGCGGTTGCCGTAGAAGCGCCGCCGCACGCGGTACGCCGCGGCCAGCTGCTCCAGCAGCGCGGTGTCGGGCGCCGCCAGCACCGCGCGCGCCTCGTCGCGGGTGATGAGCTCGCCCGCCAGCGCGCGGTCGGCCAGCGCGTTCCAGTCGGGCAGGGCGTTCGGATTCGCCATCGTCCTCACGTCGTGGTTCGGGCGGGGGATGATGGGCGGGAAGGTACTCGGTGCGGCGGGAGGGTGCCAGACGCGGGCGTCATGTTGGGCGACGGGCGGCTAAAGCCGCAGCTGGAACATTGGAAAGCCTCGCAAACTGCGCGAGGCTTCAACAACACCCAACCCATCTCGCAGCCCGCGAAGCGGGCTTCCCAATGTTTTAGCTGCGGGTTTACCCGCCCGTCACGACATCATCCTCCCGCCATCCGCCGCACGAAGAAGACGAGGGTGATGGTGACGCTGATGACGATGATCAGCACGCGGACGTGCTTCTGGTCCAGCCGGCGGCCGGCGTGGGCGCCCAGGTAGCCGCCGGCGACGCCGCCCACCAGCATCACCAGCGCCTGCGGCCACCAGATCTTTCCCGCGCCGACGAACAGTACCACCGCCACGAAGTTCATCGCCGCCGCGAGGATCGTCTTGGTCGCGTTCATCTGCTTCAGGTCCGTCAGCCCGAACATCGACCACGTGGACAGCATGATGATCCCGATCGCCCCGCCGAAGTAGCCGCCGTACACGGCGACGAGGAACTGCACCGCCACCAGCGTGCGCGGGCCGATGCGTACCGCGCGCTGGAGCAGCGGCGTCAGCTTCGGCGCGAACGCGAAAGCGAGCGTGGCCGTCAGCAGCAGCCACGGGATCACGCCGTCGAACAGGCGCTGCGGGGTCAGCAGGAGCAGAAGCGCGCCCGCGATTCCGCCGGCCAGGCTCACCGCCAACAGCGCGCGGAACGACACGCCGGGAAAGTCGCGGAAATGGCGGCGGAACCCCCAGGCGCTGGCCGCGGCCCCCGGCATCAGCGCGAAGGTGCTCGACGCGTTCGCCACGATGGACGGCACGCCCGTGAACACCAGCGCCGGGAAGGTGACGAACGAGCCGCCGCCCGCCACCGCGTTCATTCCCCCCGCCACGAACGCGGCGGCGAGGAGCAGGAGATAGGAAGCCATCTAGCCTGACTTGAGCTTGGTAAAGACGTCATCCTGAGGCCCGACCGCACCGTCGCCGCGGTTGCACCGGTGCTCGCAGGCCGAAGGATCTATCGCTGACGTGCACGAGCGCTTGCTCTGTACACGCCGCAGCTATAGATCCTTCGGCCTGCACAGTTTAGCGCATGACGCAGGTTCGTCGTGGCCGGCCTCAGGATGACGTCTACTCTGTTCGTTCGCGGAGAGCTACAAGCGCGCGCTGAGTTCTCCGCGCCTCCGCGTCTCCGCGTGAGGCCCGTAGTTATCAATCACGTACCCGCGCCGGCCGCGCGGCGGATGGCGACGGTGCGCTCCAGCTCGTCGCGCGCCTGCAGCACCTTGCGGCGGATGTCGACGGGCAGCTCCGGATGCTCGGCCAGCAGCCGGTCCACGATCGCCAGCGCCTCGGCGGAGCGCTGGCCGCGCACGAAGGCGTTGATCCACGACGGCAGGAAGAAGATCCGCCGGTTGTTGCGGATCCACTCCAGCCGCTCCAGCGACGGGCGCAGGAAGGGCAGCGTCAGCCGCGTCTGCTCGCCGTCGTGAAACGCGCCCAGGCTGGCCGTCACCCACTCCTCGTTCAGCGTCGGATCGTCCAGGTACCGCCGGAAGTACTCGGCCTTCACCGCGGAATCCGGCGTCGCCGCGCGGGCCACGTACGCGCGCCGTCCCGCCTCGGGCGTGGAGTCGCGCCGCACCTCGGCGTCGTAGAGCGCGCGGGCGTCCGGCTCGCCCAGCGCCAGCAGGCGCTGCACGATGCTCCAGCGCGTCGGCTGCCGGACCGCCGCGCCGTCGAACTGCCGCGTCCCCGCCAGGTACTCCCGCAGGATGGCCCGCGCCTCGGGCGTGCGCGCGCCGTCCACCAGCGCGTCCAGGCTCTCCTTGCGCATCCCGTAGCCCAGCGATGCGTCGCCCGCGCGCGCCGCCAGCAGCCGCTCCCACGCGGGGAAGAGCCGCGCCGCGTCCGCGTCCGAGGCGTACCACTCCAGCGCCCCCACCCCGCGGTTCAGGATCACGCTGGCGATCTGCTCGTCGCGCTCGCGCGGCAGCTCGCGCAGGGCGATCTCGGCGAAGCGCGCAGGCGGGAGCCGCGTCTCGCGGACCAGGTCCCACAGCGCGCCCCAGAGCATCGCGCGCAGCAGCCCGTCGCGCACCTCGCCCACGTGCCCGGCGATCCAGGCCGCGCTGCGCTCGTCGGGGATGAAGAGCCCGTAGCCGTAATCCCCGTCGTTCGCCCACACGTAGTCGGGGAGCGGGAGTCCCGCGACGGCGTCGATCACCGCGCTGTCGCCCGTGAACGACGCGGGGAGGACGGCGTCGGGGCGGTCGTGGAAGCCGAGCCGGACCTGCACCTTCATCGGCCACGATCCCCCGCCGTCGCCCGGCAGCCGGCGCACGGGGCGCTGGGTGAGGACGATGCGGCGCAGCCGGCCGCCCTCGGCGTCGACGCGCGTGTCCACCCGCGGCATCCCCGCGCGCAGGATGTACTGCTCGCCGAACTGCTTCAGGGGGACGCCGCTCGTCTCCTGGATCGCCCCCAGCAGGTCCTGCCACGTCGCGTTCCCGTACGCGTGGCGGGTCAGGAACAGCCGCAGCCCCGCGCGGAAGGCGCTGTCTCCGGCGAGAAACGCCAGCTGCTTGATGACCGACGGCGCCTTGTTGTAGACGATCGGCCCGTAATTGCTCTTGGCCAGGTCGAGGTTCGCCAGCTCCTGCCAGACGGGCGTGGTCCCGCTGGTCGCGTCCGTCCCGTACGCCGCGGGCTTGTTGCGGAGATAGAAGGTCTTCCACGCCTCGCTCCCGGGGCGCAGCTCGTTCTGGATGCGCGCCGCCATGTAGGTCGCGAACCCCTCCTTCAGCCACAGGTCGTCGAACCAGCGCATGGTGACGAGGTCGCCGAACCACTGGTGGCTGACCTCGTGGTAGATGGTGGCGTCGCGCCCCAGCCGCTGCGACAGCGTGGGCGGCTCGCGGAAGATGAACGAGTTCTCGTTGTAGAAGATCTCGCCCACGTGCTCCATCCCGCCGAAGGGAAAGGCGGGCGCCAGCATCGCGTCGAGCTTGCTGAAGGGGAAGGGGACGCCGAACCAGCTCTCCAGCCACCGCGCGGCCTCGCGGTTCGCGCGCACGATGCTGTCCGCGTCCACCTCCGCCCGGCGCGACGCGCGGCCGTAGAGCGTGATCGGGCGCTGTCCCGCGGGCGCCGACTCCCACGCGGCGAACGGCCCCGCGGCGAAGGCGGCGAGGTAGGTGGAGATGGGCTCCGTCTGCGCGAAGGTCCACGTCACGCCCGCCGCCGCGGTGTCGCGCTGCTCGGCGCGCGCATTAGCCAGGACCGTCCACCCGCGCGGCGCGCTCAATCGCCAGCGGATGCGCGCCTTCAGGTCCGGCTGGTCGAAGCAGGGGAAGAGGAGATTGGCGTCGGAGGGGACCAGGAGCGTGTAGAGGTACGTCTGCCCGTCGCTGCGGTCGTCGAAGCGGATGATGGCCGCGCCGACCGGGGCGATGCGCGCGGTGAAGCGCATCTCCACCACGTTCTCCCCGGCGCGCAGGTGGTGCTCGGGGATGCGGACGTGCCCGTTGCGCCAGTCGAAGTCGCGCACGGGGTCGCCGTTGGCGCGCACCTCGGCCAGCGTGGGCCCGCGGAAGTCGGCGATCAGGTCGCCCGCGCCCGCCCGCCGCGTGAGCGCCATCCGCGCGACCCCCTGCGCGGAGTCGCGCTGCGTCAGGTCCAGCCACAGGTCGTAGCGCACCTCGGCCAGCGTGGCGGCGCGCGCGCGGGCCAGCTCCCGCGAGATGCCGGGCTGCATCAGCGTCTCGGGCCGCGGCGCCCCCGGCCGCGCGCCGGAGCCGCACCCCGCGAGCAGCACGGCGGCGAGTGCGGCAGAGACCGGTGCGGCGCCGGCGATTCGGACGATGGGGCGATGGATCATGCGTCGTGGGTCAGGTCGGCGGGGCGCTCCGCCGAGCTTGGACGGGCGATTGAAATCGCGGCAACAATGGCCCGAAGTCCGCCTTCGCGGACTCCGGGACGCGCATCGCGGCGAATGGATGCGCATCCGCGCGGACCGCCGATGCACGGGGCGAGCCGCGGCCGCCTATCCCGTCATCCCCGGGCGGTCGACGAGCGTCATGAACGTGCCCTGCATCGTGGCGACGAGCCGCTCCTCGCCGCCGCGCAGGGCGAACACGTCGGCGTTGCAGACGGTGATGGTGCGCCCGGCCTTCTTCACCCGCGCGCGGGCCACGAACGCCTCGCCGGCGGCGGGCGCCACCAGGTTCAGCTTGAACTCGATGGAGACCACGCCCGCGTGCGGCGGCATCAGCGTGTACGCCGCGTAGCCGCACGCGCTGTCCGCCAGCGCGCCCACGATCCCCGCGTGCATGAAGCCGTGCTGCTGCGTCAGGTCCTCGCGGTGGGGCATGCGCAGGTCCACCTCGCCCGGCGCCACGTGCGCGATCTCCGCGCCGATGGTGCGCATGGCCGCCTGCCGCGCGAAGCTCTCGCGCAGCCGCGCCTCGTAGCCGTCGGGCGCCGTCACGCGCCGCCTCGGCGGGGGATGTGGATTCGGTGCATCGTCCGTCAGCAGTTCGGGGAGGGTGGATCTTGCGGGGGCGGCGGCGGAGGCGCAACCTGCGGCGCATCCATCCCACTCGCCGCCCGACGACGAACGACCCGGAGCCGCATGCCGGCCGACCCCGCGTTCAAGGACCACTTCTCCGGCCACGCCGACGCCTACGCCCGCTTCCGGCCCGACTATCCCCCCGAGCTGTACGCCTGGCTGGCGGAGATCGCCCCGTCGCGCACCCGCGCGTGGGACTGCGCGACGGGGAACGGACAGGCGGCGATCGCCCTAGCGGAGCACTTCGGCGAGGTGATCGCCACGGACGCCAGCGAGAAGCAGATCCGCAGCGCCTTCCCGCACCCGCGCGTCGCCTATCGGACGGCGCCGGCGGAGGATTCGGGGATCGAGGCGGGGAGCGTGGACCTGGTGACGGTCGCGCAGGCGCTGCACTGGTTCGACATCCCCCGCTTCTTCGCGGAGACGGAGCGCGTGCTGCGGCCGGGTGGCGTGCTGGCGGTGTGGGCGTACGCCGTCTTCCGTACCACGCCGGAGATCGACGCGGTGGTCGACCATCTCTACCGCGACATCGTGGGCCCGTACTGGCCGCCCGACCGCGCCATGATCGAGCAGGGCTACGCCGGGGTGGAGCTGCCGTTCGAGCCGGTGGACGCGCCGCCGTTCTTCATGCGCAAGGAGTGGACGGCCGACGACGTGGCGGGGTACCTGGGCACCTGGAGCGCCACCCGCGGCTACATCGCCGCGCACGGCAGCGACCCCATCGCCCTCGTCCGCGACGACCTCCGCCGCGCCTGGGGCGACGCCCCGCGCGAGGTGAAGTGGCCGCTGGTGCTGATGGTGTCGCGGAAGGCGGGAGGGTAGGCAGAGAGAGCGACAGCGACTGCGGCGGATCAGATTCCGAACGTGCGGAAGGCTGCTACGAAGATTGGCTTCGCCCAGTCAGGCACGTCGGCCACATCGCAGGTTTCCTCGATCTTGCCATCAGACATCGAGAGGATTAAGCGCGGCTTGGGGCGGCCCCCGGTCCTGGGATCGCTCTCGGCGCTGTTGTCGAACATGCGAAGCCCCGCAAGGCGCGGGAGCAGCCGGAGCAGGTTCTCGCGGCTTTTCCGATAACGCTCGCGGATCATTCCCTCGGGAATGTCGTGGCCGCCCGCCTTTACCCTGGCCTTCACGCGCGCGATGTGAAGTTCCGGGCTGTCGAGGCCGACGTACAGGATCTGAACCGCCATCCCCTCGTCGGCTGCCTGCTCGAGCAACAGCGGGATGGTGTTGCCTCCGAGCGTAGTTTCGAACGCAAACTCCGTCCGCGACGCGATCGCGTTTTCGAGCAGCCTCTTCCCGAGAAGCCACGCCTCGCTGTTCGCCTGGCTGAGGTCGGTGTCGGGGTTGGTTTCGAGGATGCGGCGCGCGGCCTCGTCCGGGTTGAAGTAGTTCGTCCCGAGCTTGCGAAACAATGCGCCGGCCACACTGCTCTTGCCGGCACCATTAGTTCCGGCAACGACGTAGATGGACGGCCGTTCCTCGGCCTCTCTGCTCATGCGGGCTTCCGTTCGGCCGCCCACACCGCCGCGTCGGCCAGCTCGTCGGGCGACGCCCTGAACGCGGCACGCATCGCCGCCTTCGCCGCGGGCGTCTGCATCTGTGCAACCATTTCGTCGAACTCGGCGGTGAGAGTGTCCAGGTCCGAGGGGGTTTGCCCTGTCAGTTCCTCGTATCGATCAACCGACAGAATGACCGCCTGGTTCGCGTTGCGCCGGGTGATGAACACGGTGGCGTTGCGGCCGACGATTTCGAGTACGCGGCCAAACCCGTTCTGCGCCTCGGTCGACGACATGTAGACGACCCTGGCGGATGGCGGCCTCGACGCATTTCTCCTGCGCGGAGTAGCGGCCGGGGGCGCCTTTGCCCCGGCTGGATTGTCGTTGCGAGACTTCATGGTTCCCCGTCCCTTTGCAGAAAGCCCCGAGCCCCTCGTGTGAATTAGCTAAAATGGCTAATTCGTGTTCCGATGTCAATCCTGGGCAGATGCAGAACGGCCCGCCCCGGAAGTCTCCGGAGCGGGCCGCTCGCCAATCTTCTATCCCCGCCGTCCGCTCACACCGGCACGGGCAGGAGCATGCGGAAGGAGTTGCGCGCGCGGTTCAGGCGGCTCTTCACCGTGCCCACGGGAATGCCGATCTGCTCGGCGATCTCCTCGTAGGTGCGGTCCTCCACCTCGCGCATCACGAACGGGATGCGGTGGTGCTCGTCCATCCGCTCGATGGCCGCGTCGATCGCCTCGCGCAGCTCGCGGCGGTACGCCTCGCGCTCGGGGTTGTGCCCCGTGGCCGCGAACTCCACCGGCCGGCTCTGCGCGCCGCTGCTGCTCGTCTCCGGGCGCAGCTCGCTGAAGGTGGTCTCGCGCCGGCGCGAGCGGTTGCGGAACTCGTTCTTCAGCAGGTTGTTCGCGATCGTGTGGATCCACGTGCTGAACTTCCGCGCCGGGTCGTAGCTCTCGCGCGCCCGGTGGATGCGCAGGAAGGTGTCCTGCGTCAGGTCCTCCACGCGCTCCTCGTCGTTCAGGCGCTTGCGCAGGAAGCCCTGGATGCGCGGCTGGTACCGCTCCACCAGCAGGCGGAAGCCGTCCCCGTCACCCTGCGTATATCGCTGGAACAGCTGCTCGTCGGTCAGCTCCGCCAGGGCGATGCGATTCCCCGGCTCCGAGATGCCGCGCAGCACGCCCCTGCCGGCAGGCTGCTGCGCCGCATCGAACTGAGCGGCGGCGCTCTTGAGATCGATGGCCGTCTTCATGGTCTTGAATATACACCCGCGACCCCCGTTTGTCGAGGGTCGTTCACTGCTGAACAAGTGTTAGTAAGTGATTAGAAAGGCGGGATTTACAGCGCCGTCACGCCCCGTTCGCGCCGCCTGCGCACCACCGCGCGGCGCGCATCGGCAACGTTCATCCCAGTGAAGATGACGGAGCCCAGCCCGAGCTGGAGATAGAAGGTCAGGAAGCGCCACCCCGCCGTGGCGATGCCGATCACCGCCGCGGGAAGGAGCGCGGAGTAGACCAGCACGAACGCCGCCTCCGCCCCGCCCGACGCCCCCGGCGTGGGAACGAAGTTGAGCGCGGTGAACACCACCCACTGCAGGAGGAAGAAGAGCACGGGATCGACGTGCGCCTGCGGGGCCAGGAAGTACGCCATCGCCGTCACCACCGAGTAGCGGCAGCACCACTGGATCCCGGTGATGAGCCACGTGAGGACGAAGAGCGCCTTCCCGCGCCGCACCACCATCTCCCGCACCTCGCGCACCTCGGCCAGCGTCCGCCCCGTCCGCCGACGCATCCGCGCCGTCCACTTCAGTCCGCGGCGGCGCGGCGCCTCGCCCAGCGAGCCGATCAGCACCGCCTTCCACAGCAGCCAGAGGGCGAAGAGGATCGCCGCGGCGGTCAGCGCGATCAGCGCCACCTTCCCCCGCGCGTCGCGCCCGATCGCACGCAGGATGGGGAGCTCCCACGCGCGCGAGATGACGATCGCCGCGGGGATGGCCAGGGCGAAGAAAAGCGAGTCCTGCAGCCAGCCGATGGTGACGATCGAGATCGCCCGCGCCTGGGGGACCCCCTTCTGCACGAAGATCCCCCAGCGCATCACCTCCGTCCCGCTGCTGGTGGGAACGACGGAGGAGGCCAGCTCGCCGCCCAGGGTCACGCCCAGGTTGTCGCGCCAGGTGAGGGGAACGCCCATGAAGCGCCCCCACAGCCACATCCGCGTGGCGTTGGTGATCCAGGGGAAGAGGGCGAGCGCAAGCGCGAGGAGAAGGTACTGCCGCGGAAGGGTGCCCAGCCGGGCGAAGACGGAGTGGTCGGTGGCGTACCAGGTCCACCAGAGGTTGGCGACGACGCCCAGGGGGACCAGGACCAGCGCGCTGCGGAAGAGCCGGTCGAAGAGCTTCCGCTTCGGCGCGTCCCCGGGTGGGGCGGGGCGGCCGCTCATCGTTCGGCCCGCGGGCGGTAGCGCTCGACCACGCGGCGGTAGCTCTCCAGCAGGCGGCCGTTGATGGCGCCCCAGTCGTGCTCGGCCGCCGTCTCCCGCGCGCGGCACCCCATCCGCCTGCGCGCCTCGGGGTCGTCCAGCAGCGACAGCACCTTCTCCGCGAAGTCGGCGGGGTCGTTGGCGCGCGCGATCCACCCCGTCTCTCCCGGCTCGACGAGATCGGGCGGACCGCCGCGGTCCACGACGACGGCGGGAAGGCCGGACGCCTGCGCCTCGAGGATCACGTTCCCGAAGGTCTCGGTGGTCGAGGGGAAGACGAAGACGTCGCCCGAGGCATACCAGCGCGACAGCGCCTCGCCCGTCTGGTGCCCGGCGAAGTACGCGTCGGGGAGCTGCTTCTCGAGGTCGCCGCGGATGGGGCCGTCGCCCACGAACACCAGGCGGTAGCGGGCGCCGCGCGCGCGCAGGATGCGGTCGACGTCCACCAGGTCGGCCAGGTCCTTCTCCTTCACCAGCCGGCTGACCATCAGCAGCACCGGCGTGTCGTCGTCGGCGCCCACGCGCGCCCGCAGCTCGGGGTCGCGGAAGCGGGGGGAGTAGCGCGCCAGGTCGATCCCCCGCGACCACAGCTCGGTGTTGGTGATCCCGTGCGCCGCCAGCTCGCGGATGCTCCCGTGCGAGGGCACGTACACGGCCTCGCAGCGGCCGTAGAACTTGCGCAGCAGGTACCAGCCGAACCCCTCCAGGGCGCCGAGATGGTAGAAGCGGAAGTAGGAGACGAAGTGCGTGTGGAAGCTGCTGACCAGGGGAACGCCGCGCCGCAGACCGTACTTGGTGGTGCGGAAGGCGACGAAGGTGGGGCTGACCACGTGGATCAGGTCGGGGCCGTACTCGTCCATCCGCGCGCTGATCTTGTGCCCGATCGGCGTCGACACCCGGTAGTCGGGACGGAGCGGAACGGGAACGTTCGGCACCTTCCTCACCCGGTCGGCCCAGGAGATCTCGGGGCCGGGAACGAAGGGCGAGAACACGCGGAAGTCGACGTCGGGCTGCCGCTCCAGGAAGCCGAAGAGCTGCGCGAGCGTCCGGGAGACGCCGTCCACGAGGGGCGGGAGGCTTTCCGTGACGTAGGCGATCTTCATCGTCCGCGCGCCCGCTCCGTCATCGCAGTCGTTCCGGGTGGTGCTGGTGGGAGATACAGCCGGAGGTCGGAAATGTAAGCGCCGGGCGCGCAGGGACGACAGGGGATGTTCAGGGGACAGGGACAGGGGACAGGGGACAGGGGACAGGGGACAGGGGACAGGGGACAGCAGGGAAGGTGGGACCACCCGCATGGATCCCGCGAGCCGCGCCCCAACGACTCAGCACTCAGCACTCTTCTCTCCTTGACAATCGCTGCCGCGCCGGGGAGACTTCCGGGGCAGGACTCCAATCTCCCGCATGTTGCCCGTCCGCTCCGCGCCCGCACCCACATGGAACGCCGCACCCTGCTCATCGTCGTGGCCGCGCTGGTCGTCGGCTTCCTGGCGGGCTTCGTCCCCCAGTACACGGGCAAGCGCCACGCGCAGCGTGACTTGGCGGCGGCGCAGCTGGAGGTGCGGCTGGCGCGGCAGCAGGGGCGGCTGGGCGCGGCGCTCTCCGAGGCGCTGCGCAGCAACTACGAGCGCTCGCGCCAGCTGATGGCGCGCTACTTCACGGACATGCAGGCCACCGTCGGCCAGGTGCCCGACGCGCGCAGGCGGCAGGCGCTCACCGGCATCCTGTCGCAGCGCGACGAGATCATCACCCTGCTCTCGCGCAGCCAGCCGGAAAGCGCGCAACGGCTGATGATCCTGTACACGCAGATGTTCGCCGCCGTCGACCCCGAGGGCACCGTCGCCCCGGCCGTCACCACCGCACCCGCGCCGCCCGCGGCACCCGCGCCCGCGCCCCCTCCGCCCGCCGCGCAGCCGCCCTCGAAGGCAGCCCCGAAGCAATAGCGCGTATCCCGATCCCCTTCGGCATCCATCACTTCCATCGACCCACCGCGGTACATCTTCCATGCGCAATTTGTTTACGGGCGCCCTCGCGGTGCTCCTCGCCGCGTCCGCGGCATCCGCCCAGATCCCCACGCGCCCGGCGCTCAAGGCGGGGGCCGATCCCAACGACTGGAACGCGTACTTCGACCGCGGCGTGGAGCTGCTGAAGGAGGACGCGCGTGACGCCGACGAGATGTTCGCGTGGGCCGCGCGGCTCGATCCCTCGCGCGCGGAGCCGCTGTACGGGCGCTACGTGGCCTTCCACATGCGCGACGTGCGGCGCTTCGAGGAGTACCTGAACGACAACCAGCGCGTGCTGCGCGAGCCGGGGGTGATGCGGGCGGACTCGCTCTACTTCGAGTCGGTGGTGCGCAACCCGTTCGTGCACCGCGGGCTGATCGCGCTGGCGTACGACCAGCTGCCGGGCGAGTGGGGGAACGATTCGTTCACCCGCGCGTTCCTGGAGTACGCGCGCGGCGAGATCGACGCGGCCGCGCGCGACCTGTCCGCGCACGTCCGCCGCTCGCCGGGCGATTTCCGCGCGCGCCACGCGCTGGCGATGTCGCTCACGCACCTGCGGCGCTACGACGAGGCGCGGGTGGAGCTCGATTCCGTGCTCGCCGCGCTCCGCCGCCGCGACGAGCGCCGCGTGGCGCGCGTGTACGAGAGCAAGGAGATGCTGCTGTACAGCCTGGGGCTGCTCCATCTCGTGCAGAACCGGCAGGACCAGGCGCGCGAGGCGTTCGCGCAGGCGGTGGTGGAAGATGCGTCGCAGTGGTACGCGCACCGCGGCCTGGCCCTGGCGCTGGTGTCGGCCGGCCACCCGGCGGACGCGCTCCCCGAGTACCGGACCGCCATCGAGCTGGCCGGGCCCGACAACCCGATCCTGCTGAGCGAATACGGCAAGGCGCTCTATTCCGCCCGCCAGTACGACGCGGCCATCGAGCAGCTGTCGCACCTCGTCCGGGTGGCGCCCGACTGGGCCGACGCCTGGCTCGCGCTCGGGAATGCCAACGCCCGCGCGAACAGGAAGGACGCGGCGATCGAGGCGTTCAACGCCTACCTGGCCCGCGCCCCGCGGAGCGACGCCGACATGGCCGGCCGCGTCCGCGCGCAGGTCGAGCAGCTCCGCGCGGCCGGCAGCTGAGGCGAGATTCTCACGGCGAGATTCTCACGCGGAGACGCGGAGACGCGGAGGAGAGATTCCTCCGCGGCTCCGTTTCTTTTGAATCGACCGGGCACATTCAGCGCGCCGGCATCGCCACGATGGTGAAGGGAGATGTGGCTCGGGCGCGCTCCACCACCATCCGTCCGCTCTCGATGGGGATGGTGACCTCTCCGTCCACCCCATCGTGCGAATCCGGCGCCCATTCCACGTGGATCGACACGCCCCCGCGGTCGTCGACGGGGATCCCACCGTCCAGCATCCGTTCGCGTACGATACGTCCCGCGGTGTCGCGCGCGACCAGCTCCAGAGGCCGGATTCGCCCGGTCGTAGATGAAACGGATCGGCGGCCGGCGTTTCTTACGCCGGCTTCGTCCCTCAGCGCGCCGGCATCGCCACGACGCGGAAGGGGGATGCGGCGCGGGCGCGCTCGATCACCATCCTGCCGTTCTCGATGGGGATGGTGACGGTGCCGGCCGTGGCATCGCTCGACATCTCCCCCCATTCCATGGAGATGGAGACGGTCCAGCGCGCGTCGATCTCGCTGCCTTCGTTCAGCATCTGCGCGGTTTTTACGTGCCCCGCGGCGTTGCGCGCCACCAGCTCCAGCCGCTTGAGATAGACGTCGTTCGACGGGTTGCGGACGGCGGCGCGCTGGATGGCGCCGCCCGGCGCGCCGAACGCCACCACCGCCACCAGCGTGCGGTCGTCCTGGGCGCCGGGCGACTCGGCGGCGTTGGCGTCGTGCACCGCCACGAAGCCGGTGCCGAACGGCTTCACGTCCACCAGCAGCAGCGGGTGATCGGCGGTGAAGAGCGCGCGGCCGTTCAACAGCGAGTAGTACGCGTCGACGTTCTCGGACCCGCAGCAGCCGTACTCGGTAATGCGGTAGAGCGCGTACCCGGGAAAGCTGTCCACCAGCGCGCCGTCCTCGCCGCGCCGGCGGACGATCCAGAGCGGCCGCGCCTCGGGGTGCGCCGCGGGCCGGGCGACCACGCTGACCTCCGCCTCGGCGGGGCCTTCCTGGCTCTCGCACCGCTGGATGCTCGTCTTCTCCTCCAGCAGCAGGTGCGGCCACTCGGGCGACTCGACCGCCGCCGCGCCCACCACGGTGTAGCGCACGCCCGTCGTAGCATAGCCGAACGAGCACTCCTCCGTCCGCGGCAGCAGCCGGAAGCTGGACGGCGCGGAGAGCTGCCGCGGCGTCTGCTGCGCCGCGGCGGGCGCGTACACGAGCGCGGCCGCCACCCAGGCCAGCCGCGCGCAAGCGAAGCATCTCATCGTCGAAGGGAGATCGGGTAGGAGGGTGAACCCGCCTCTCGCGCAGTCCGCGAAGGCGGACTTCCTGAAGTTCCAGCGGCGGGCTTCAACCCGCCGATCTCGACCGGCCTACGCCGCCTCGGCCGCGCCGCGCAGCGCTTCGCGGGCGGCGCGGTAGCCTTCCTCCAGGAAGAACTGCGTGCGGTCGAAGTCCCACCCACCCAGGTGGCCGATGCGGGGGCGGATCACCAGCATCGGCGGGCCCTCCCACGGGCGCTCGGCGGCCACGCGGCGCTGCTGCTCCAGGTTCAGCGTCAGCACGCGGTCGTGGATGGCGATCATCCCGCGGTCGAAGAAGCCCTCGGCCGGGGGCACGATCTCCGCGCCCACGTCCACCGCGATGATCCGCTCGGTGGCCCACTCCGCGGCGTGGCGGATGGGCAGCACGTCCATCACCCCGCCGTCCACCAGCACGTCGCCGTCCAGCTTCAGCGGGGGAAAGTAGATGGGGATGGCGCAGCTGCCGTAGATGGCGTCGATCGGCGGCGTCTCCTCGTCGACACCCGTGCCGAACCAGCGCTCCTTCCCCGTCACCAGCGACACGCAGTTGACGCGCACGGGGAAGCGCGCGTCGCGGAAGGTCTTGAGGGGGAGATTGCGGGCGATCCAGGCGCGGTAGTGCTCGCCGTCGAACACCGCCTCCTCGCGCACGCCGCCGAAGAGCACGGCGCGGCGGTTGATGGAGACGATGTCGTCCTTGGTCAGCCCCCGCGCGATCTTCGCCAGCTCGCGCCACCCCAGCCCGCCGGCCAGCGAGCACCCGATCAGCGCGCCGATGCTGGTGCCGATCACGGCGTCCACGCGCACGCCGGCCTCCTCGAGCGCCTTCCACACGCCGATGTGGGCCACGCCCTTCATCCCGCCGCCGCCCATGACGAGGACGGTGCGGGGCCGGTCGGGGAGGGGGATCGGGTCGGTCAAGTGACTAGTGCCCAGTGCTCGGTGCCAGCTGCCCAATGAGACGGTGCGTGAGTGCGCCGGTGCAGGAGTGCGTTGGTCCGGCGCGAGTCCGATCGGCCGGCGCGAGTGCCACGCACTACCACACTCGCGCGCTTCCGCACTTTCTGTTTCTCCGCACTTGCCGTTCCGCGCGTACATCCCCGCGCGTGTGAATCTTGCGACCGCGGAAAGTCTCGCGCGGAGAGGGACTTCACGCTTGACGTACGCGGCCGCGCGGCCTAGGTTGCCGGTTGATACGGAGAATCATTCTTGAGAAGCCGCACGTCCCCCACACTGGGGGGTATCAGCGGTCTCCGGATCCGCAACCAACGATCAATCAGGACGGAAGACCGGCCGCGCGCCGGGATATCCCGAGGAGAAGAGAACCGATGGCCGAACCGCTGCTCAAGATCACCAACCTGCACGCCGAGATCGCCGAGGACGGCACGGAGATCCTGAAGGGGGTGGACCTGGAGCTGAACGCCGGCGAGATCCACGCCATCATGGGCCCCAACGGCTCGGGCAAGAGCACGCTCAGCAAGGTGGTGTCGGGGCACCCGGCCTACGAGGTGACCGACGGCGAGGTCCTGTTCCGCGGCGAGAGCGTGCTGGACATGGAGCCCGACGAGCGCGCCCGCGCCGGCATCTTCCTGGCCTTCCAGTACCCGGTGGAGATCCCGGGCGTGTCCGTCGCCAACTTCATGCGCACGGCGCTCTCGGCCAAGCGCGGCGAGGAAGTGGACGTGTTCGACTTCCAGGAGGAGCTCGAGGCGCGCATGGAGATGCTGGACATGGACCCCGCGTTCGCGCTCCGCTCGGTGAACGAGGGCTTCAGCGGCGGCGAGAAGAAGCGCAACGAGATCCTGCAGCTGGCCATGCTCGAGCCGGTCCTGGCCGTGATGGACGAGACCGACAGCGGGCTGGACATCGACGCCCTGAAGATCGTAACCGCGGGGATCAACAAGATCAAGGCGGAACGGCCCGATATGGCCGTGCTGCTGATCACCCACTACCAGCGCATGCTGAACTACATCACGCCCGACGTGGTGCACGTGATGGTGGACGGCCGCATCATCCGCTCCGGCGGCGCCGAGCTGGCGCTGGAGCTGGAGGAGCGCGGCTACGACTGGGTGCGCGAGGAAGTCACTGCGTGACGGTGCCCGGTGCCGAGTGCCCAGTGCCCAGTGACGAACGGGCGAGACTGGGCACCCGACACTAGGAACTGGGCACTTTTCACTTGAGGAGGCACGATGCCTTACAACGAGGAAGTCGCCGCACTCGGGCTCGACGAGTACAAGTACGGCTTCAAGGACGAGGTCGACTACGCGTTCAAGAGCCGCAAGGGGCTCGACGAGGAGATCGTCCGCGAGATCTCGGAGCGCAAGGGCGAGCCGAAGTGGATGCTCGACACGCGCCTGAAGGCGCTGAAGCACGCCCAGAAGCGCCCGTGGCCCACCTGGGGCGGCGACCTGGGCGGGCTGAACTTCGACGAGATCTACTTCTACATCCGCCCCTCGGACCGCGGCACCGGGCGCACGTGGGACGAGGTGCCCGACACCATCAAGAACACCTTCGAGCGGCTGGGCATCCCCGACCAGGAGCGCCGCATCCTGGCCGGCGTGGGCGCGCAGTACGAGAGCGAGGTCGTGTACCACTCGCTCAAGGAGGAGTGGGAGAAGCAGGGCGTCATCTTCAAGGGGATGGACGACGGCCTGCGCGACCACGAAGACATCGTGCGCGAGTACTTCGGCTCGGTGGTGCCCTTCCGCGACAACCTGTTCGCGGCGGTGAACACCGCGGTGTGGAGCGGCGGCTCGTTCGTGTACGTGCCCAAGGGGGTGAAGCTCGACATGCCGCTGCAGGCCTACTTCCGCATCAACGCGGAGAGCATGGGCCAGTTCGAGCGGACGATGATCATCGTGGAGGAAGGCGCCCAGGTGCAGTACATCGAGGGGTGCACCGCTCCCTCGTACAGCCAGGACTCGTTCCACTCCGGGGTGATCGAGATCATCGTGAAGGACGGCGCCCGGATGCGCTACACGACCATCCAGAACTGGTCGCACAACGTCTACAACCTGGTGACGCAGCGCGCGCTGGTGGGGCGCGACGGCACCATGGAGTGGGTGGACGGCAACCTGGGGTCGAAGCTCACGATGAAGTACCCGAGCTGCTACCTGAACGGCGAGGGCGCGCGCGGCGAGGTGCTGTCCATCGCCTACGCGGGGCCGGGGCAGCACCAGGACGCCGGCGGCAAGGTGATCCACAACGCGCCGCACACCAGCAGCCGCATCGTCTCCAAGTCCATCTCCAGGGGCTCGGGTCGGTCGAGCTACCGCGGGCTGCTGCAGGTGAACCCGGGCGCCAAGTACGCCCGGAGCAACGTGGAGTGCGACGCGCTGCTGCTGGACGACGAGGCGCGCACCGACACCTATCCGTACATCGAGATCCAGGACGAGCACGCGCAGATCGGCCACGAGGCCACCGTCAGCAAGATCGGCGACGAGCAGCTCTTCTACCTGATGAGCCGCGGCCTGAGCGAAGACGAGGCGGCGACCATGGTGGTGCGCGGCTTCATCGAGCCGATCGCCAAGGAGCTGCCGCTGGAGTACGCCGTGGAGCTGAACCGGCTGATCGAGCTGGAGATGGAAGGATCGGTGGGATGAAAACAGATAGTCCCAAGTCCCAAGTCCTGAGTCCCAAGTTGAAGTTGAGCACTTAGGACTTAGGACTTAGGACCGAGGACTTAGGACTTTCTTTTCTGGACTTTCGATTACGACCGGATTCGAACCGTGACCGATACGACGACCGCCACCGCGCCCGTGGGCGTGTTCACGCGCGACCAGGTGCACATCCTGGGCGCGCGCAAGCTGGAGCCCGACTGGCTGCTCGAGGCGCGGCTGGCCGGGTACGACGCCTTCGCCGCCGCACCGATGCCCAGCCGCGCGGAGGAGGACTGGCGCTACTCGTGGCAGAAGCTGGGGAAGGTGCTGGACTTCGAGGCCTACGCCTTTCCCGAGGAGCGCGGCCCCGTCTCCGCCCGCGAGCAGCTTCCCGCGGCGCTCCAGGCGCTGATGGGCGAGGACCGCGTGGAGGGCGAGGCGCGGCTGGCGCAGGTGGACGCCTCCGTGGTCTGGCGCGAGCTCCCCGACGACCTCGCCGCGCAGGGGGTGGTCGTCACCTCGCTCGAAGCGGCGGTGCGCGAGCACCCCGAGCTGGTGCGGAAGCATCTCGGCACCGCGGTGAAGCCGGAGATCGGCAAGTTCGCGGCGCTGAACGCGGCGTACTGGACGGGCGGACTCTTCGTCTACGTCCCCCGCAACGTGAAGGTGGAGCTGCCGCTGCGCGCCTACCGCTGGATCGGCGACGCGGGCACCGCCGTCCTCGGCCGCACGCTGGTGATCGCCGAGGCGGGCGCCGAGGTGGCCGTGGTCGACGAGCTGGGCTCGGGCGACTTCGGGCGCACCGCGCTGCACGCCGGCGCGGCGGAGATCTTCGCGGACGAGGGCGCCACCGTGGTCTACACCTCCGTCCAGCGCTTCGGGCGCGGCGTGGTGCATCTCCAGACCGACCGCCTCGTCGCGGGGCGCGACGCGAAGATCACCATGCTCTACAGCACCATGGGCGCCGACTTCGCCCGCGTCGACGCGCAGTGCGCCATGCGCGAGCCGGGGAGCCACGTGGACATGCTGGGGATCTACATCGCCCAGGGCGACCAGCACTTCGACCACGAGACGCTGCAGGACCACGTGGCCCCGCACGCCAGCAGCAACCTGCTGTTCAAGGGCGCGCTGGACGACGAGGCGCGGTCCGTCTTCCGCGGGCTGATCCGCGTGCACCCCAGGGCGCAGCGGACCGACGCGTACCAGACCAACCGCAACCTTGTGCTGAGCTCCAAGGCGCGGGCGGACAGTCTCCCCAACCTGGAGATCCAGGCGGACGACGTGCGCTGCTCGCACGCGGCCACGGTGGGCGAGCTGGACGAGGAGGAGGTGTTCTACCTCCGCTCGCGCGGCATCCCCACCACCGAGGCGGTGCGGCTGGTGGTGTTCGGCTTCTTCGCCGAGGTGCTGGACCAGCTGCCGATGGAGGGCGTGCGCCGCGAGCTGCTGGCCACGGTGGAGCGCAAGCTGGCGCGGAAGGGCTGAGCGACGCGGTGGCGTTCGTGAAGGTGGCGCCGCTCTCCGCGCTCCCGGAGGGCGGCGCGCTGGGCGTGGAGGTGGCCGGGCGGCGCATCGCGCTGGCGCGGGTGGACGGCGAGGTGTACGCGTTCGCCGACAACTGCTCGCACCGCGACTTTCCGCTCAGCCACGGCGAGGTGGACGCGGAGGCGCGCACCATCACCTGCGAGTGGCACGGCGCCGCCTTCTGCCTGCGCACCGGCGAGCCCCTCTGCCCGCCCGCCGTCCGCCCCATCGCCGTCTACCCCGCGAAGATCGAGGACGGCGCGGTGTGGGTGGAGATCGGCGACGAGCCCGCGCCGGCGGCTCCGGTGGGCGGGCTGCGGAGTCTGGGAATCTAGGACCGTTCGGTTTGGTCCACCCATCGTCCATCCGATCCTCGACGCGGGGACGGATGCGCGGACCCACGGTGAGTAGCCGCGAGCGAAGCGAGCCTCCGTCCCTCCCCCAGTCGGTTTGGGGGGAGGGACAGGCGCGAAGCGCCAGGGAGAGGGCGCTCGCCGGGCAACTGGCGGAGCCGGCGCATCTCCCGCGCGCCCGACCATCTTCACAGCAGGTCCCGAGCATGACCCTCTCGACGCTCGAAACCGTATCGCCCGCATCGCCCGCGCTGGACGTGGAGCGCATCCGGGCCGACTTCCCGATCCTGCACCAGGAAGTCAACGGCCATCGCCTTGTCTACCTCGACAACGCCGCGTCGACGCAGAAGCCGGCGGCCGTGATCGAGGCCATCGACCGCTTCTACCGCCGCGACAACGCCAACGTCCACCGCGGCATCCACGAGCTCTCGCACCGGGCCACCGAGGCGTACGAGCAGGCGCGCGGCAAGGTGGCCCGCCTCCTCGGCATCGAGGACGAGGGCGAGCTGGTCTGGACGAAGGGGACCACCGAGGGGCTCAACCTCATCGCCTACACCTGGGGGCAGGCCAACCTCCGCGCGGGCGACGAGATCCTCCTCTCCGTCCTCGACCACCACTCCAACCTCGTCCCCTGGCAGCTGCTGGCGCAGAGGACGGGGGCCCGGCTGCGCTTCCTGGACATCGACGAGCAGGGGCGGCTGGACCTCTCCGCGCTCGACGACCTGCTGACCGAGCGCACGCGGCTGGTCTCCATCAACCACATCTCCAACGCGCTGGGGACGATCAACCCCGTGTCGGAGATCGCCGCCCGCGCGCACGCCGTGGGCGCGGTGATGGTGGTGGACGGCGCCCAGTCCGCCCCCCATCTCCCCGTGGACGTGCCCTCGCTGGGATGCGACTTCTACGCGTTCAGCGGCCACAAGATGTGCGGCCCCACGGGGATCGGCGGGCTGTGGGGGCGGCGCGAGCTGCTCGAGGCCATGCCGCCCTTCCACGGCGGCGGCGACATGATCGACCTGGTGGAGCTGGAGCGCTCGACGTACGCGCCGCTGCCGCTGAAGTTCGAAGCAGGGACGCCGCATATCGCGGGCGCCATCGGCCTCGGCGCGGCGGCGGACTACCTGGCGTCCGTCGGCCGCGACGCGATCCTCGCGCACGAGCGGCACCTGATGGCGTACGCGATGGAGCGCTTGGGCGAGATCCCCGAGCTCACCATCCACGGTCCGCGCGACCCGGCGGAGCGCTCGGGGGTGGTCAGCTTCACCCTGGCCGACGTGCACCCGCACGACCTCGCGACGATCCTGGACGGCTACGGGATCGCCATCCGCGCGGGGCACCACTGCTGCCAGCCGCTGATGCGCCGCCTCTGCCTCCCCGCGACCGCGCGCGCGTCGTTCTACCTCTACAGCGGCACCGACGACGTGGACCGCCTGGCCGACGCGCTGCACAAGGCGCGGGAGATGTTCGGCTACTGAGCATCATCTCCACGAGATCGTTAGATTGAGACTGCGCCGGCGCGCCTCCGCGTCCGGCGCAGCTTCGTGGAATGGAGAGCACGAATGAGCCTTCCGCTCGACGCGGTCTACCAGGAAGTCATCCTCAAGCATTACCGCAGCGCCGCGCGCCGTGGCGACATGGACGCGCCCGACGCCGTCGTCACCATGCGCAACCCCACCTGCGGCGACGACATCGTGCTGCAGTTGAAGATGAGCGGCGAGCGCATCGAGGACGTGCGCTTCAAGGGGCAGGGGTGCGCCATCTCGCAGGCGTCGGCGTCGATGATGAGCAACCTGATCGCCGGCAAGACGTTCGCCGAGGCCGAGCCGCTGCTGGCGCGCTTCCGCGAGATGATCCACGGCGACGCCGAGGCCGCGCGCGACAAGACGCTCGGCGAGTTGCGCGCGCTCTCCGGCGTGTCGCGCCTGCCCCGGCGCGTGAAGTGCGCGATGCTGCCGTGGGACGCGCTGGAGGAAGCGCGCAAGCAGGTCGACGCCGCGGAGTGATCTCGCGGAGTGACATCGCCAGAGGAAAGATGGAGGGCCGCATTCCACGCGGGGTGCGGCCCTTCTGCGTTGGGGATGGCCGGGGTGGCCGGGGTAGCTGGGCGAATGAATTCACGGCAACAAGGGCACAAAGTCCCTTCGGGACTGCGGAGCAGGCATCCCGGCGTCTGGACGGACTTCCTCCTGCCGCGAGTCCGCGAAGGCCTTGGGAACTCGCACGAACACCGCGTCCGCAGTCGCGCAGCGACTTTGTGCAGTGGTTGCCGTGAATTTATTCGCTCGGCCACAGCCCCAATCGGCACCCTCCCGCGATGGCGCCGGTTTGCTTATCTTCTTGATCCCCTGAGACTTCCGGAGACCTCCCACCATCCTCCCTCCCATGCCAGACAACAAGTCGATGAAGCGGGCGCTCGCGGCCGCGGCGGTGGCGGTGCTCTGCCTGCTGGGCCTCATCACCCTGCTGATGATCGGCGCGCTCAACACCGGCCTGCCGGGGCTCGTGGCGGGGATGGTGATGGCGGTGCTGCCGGTGCCGTTCTACGTGGCCCTGGCGCTGTGGGTGGACCGCTACGAGAGGGAGCCGCGCTGGATGCTGGCGGCCGCCTTCCTCTGGGGCGCCACCGGGGCGGTGTTCTTCGCCTTCATCTTCAACTCCATCGCCAGCGTCTTCTTCGGAGCGATCGGCGGCGGCAACGCGGCGCAGCTGGGCGGCAGCGTGCTCTCCGCGCCGTTCGTGGAGGAGTTGGCCAAGGCCACGGCGCTCTTCCTCTTCTTCTTCTGGAAGAAGGACGAGTTCGACAACGTCATCGACGGCATCATCTACGCGGCCATGGTGGGGCTGGGCTTCGCGATGACGGAGAACGTCTCCTACTACGGCCAGGCGCTGGCGGCCGACGGGCTGGGCGGCACTTTCTTCGTGCGCGGCGTGCTCGCCCCCTTCTCGCACCCGCTGTTCACGGCGATGACGGGGATCGGCCTCGGCCTGTCGCGCGAGACGCTGCGGCGCGAGCTGAAGACCATCGCCCCGCTCGCCGGGCTGGCGCTGGCGATGGGGCTGCACGCCACCTGGAACCTGTCGGCCAGCTTCGGCGTGGCGTTCCTGTTCGCCTACCTGCTGATCATGGTGCCGGCGTTCTTCGGCCTGCTGGGCGTGGTCCTGTACGCGCAGGCGCGCGAGCGGCGGATCATCCGCGCCAATCTCGTTCCCTACGTGCAGAGCGGCCACGTGTCGCCGGCGGACCTGGAGACGCTGTGCCGCTTCGGCGGGCGGATGAAGGTTCTGATGGCGGCGATGCAGGCGCAGGGCGTGGCCGGGTGGAAGCGCGAGGCGCGGTTCCAGCAGGCCGCGAGCGAGCTGGCGTTCCACCGCTGGCGCACCGAGCGCGGCATCAGCAAGGGGATGCACGAGTACGCCGCCCGCGAGGCCGAGTACCTGCGGATCATCGCCGAGTGCCGCGCGCCGGAGCCGATGGCCGCGCCCCAGTACGGCGGCTGGGCCGGGGCGTAACTACATCGCAGATGGGAGATGGGGAGGCGGCGCGCTGCGGGATTGCGGCGCGCCGCTTCTGCTTTCGTGGGGTGAGCTGGATGTGGGTGATGGAGATGTGGATGTGGAGTATGCGAGTAAACTCGCGGCTACAACCACACACAGTCCGCCTTCGCGGACTTCGCGCGGGACAAGGCGGAGGATCGACGCGCGAACATCGTCGCCGCCCGATGCGCGGGCGCCCGTCGCGCGCACCGGAATCGCGGCCGTGCCGATGCCGGTAGTCCGCGAAGGCGGACTTCGTGTTGTTGTAGCCGCGACTTCAGTCGCATACTCCTCCCCCCCGCGGGCTTCGCACCCTCCTTCCTCCGCATCCTTCCGCATCCTTCCGCATCCTTCCGTCCCGCCCGGCCCTCCTCTTGCCCCTCCGCCCCACCCGAAGCACCTTTCGTCCAAAGCTTTACATCCATTCCCCGAGCGTGCGCCCGATGTCCAGGCCAGCCTCGTCCGACCCCGCGCCGCCGTTCGTGCGCCCTGCCGACAAGCCGGCGGGCGGCATCGCGTCGGTCGTCAGCAGCGTCCGCCAGCTCGCACGCGAGAAGTCGCTCGTGCAGGGGGCGAAGGCGCTCCGGGTCGTGAACCAGTACGAGGGGTTCGACTGCCCCGGGTGTGCGTGGCCCGAGCCCAGGGAGCACCGCTCGGTCTTCGAGTTCTGCGAGAACGGCGCGAAGGCCGTCGCCGCCGAAACGACGTCGCGCCGCGCCGATCCCGACTTCTTCGCCGCGCACACGGTGGACGAGTTGCTGGCGCAGAGCGACTACTGGCTGGAGCAGCAGGGCCGCCTCTCGCACCCGATGATCCGCCGCGCGGGGAGCGACCGCTTCGAGCCGATCGGCTGGGACGAGGCGTTCGCGCGCGCGGGCGAGGTGCTGCGCGGCCTCGCATCTCCCGACCAGGCGGCGTTCTACACCTCGGGGCGCACCAGCAACGAGGCCGCGTTCCTGTACCAGCTGTTCGGGCGGATGTACGGGACGAACAACTTTCCCGACTGCTCCAACCTCTGCCACGAGAGCAGCGGCGTCGGCCTCAGGAAGACGCTCGGCGTGGGGAAGGGGACGGTGCAGCTGGCCGACTTCGAGAAGGCTGACGCCATCTTCGTCATCGGCCAGAACCCGGGGACCAACCACCCGCGCATGCTCAGCGCGCTGCAGTCGGCGCGGCGGCGTGGGGCGGAGATCGTGGCCATCAACCCTCTGCGCGAGCGCGGGCTGGAGGAGTTCATCCACCCGCAGGACGTCGGGTCGGCCCTCGTCGGGCACGGGACGAAAATGACCACGCTGTACCTGCAGCCCCTCCCCGGCAGCGACGTGGCGGTGCTGAAGGGGATCATGAAGTGGGTGCTGGAGGCGGAGAAGAACGCGCCCGGCCGCGTGGTGGACCACGGCTTCATCCGCGCGCACGCGACGGGGTTCGAGGAGCTGGTCGCCGACCTCGGGGCCACGCCGTGGCTGGCGATCGAGGAGCAGACCGGGCTCACGCGCGCGCAACTCAAGGCCGCGGCGGACATCTACATCCGCTCGCGCGCGACCATCGTCACCTGGGCGATGGGGCTCACGCAGCACGACAACGCGGTCGACAACATCGTCTCCATCTCCAACCTGCTGCTGCTGCGCGGCAACGTGGGCCGCCCGGGCGCCGGCGCCGCGCCCATCCGCGGCCACAGCAACGTGCAGGGCGACCGCACCGTGGGGATCGACCACGCGCCGGGCGCGCCGCTGCTGGACGCCCTGGAGCGCGTGTTCGGCTTCGCGCCGCCGCGGCGGCACGGGCTGGACGTGGTCGAGACGATCCGCGCGATGGACGCGGGGCGGATCCGCTTCTTCATGGCGATGGGCGGCAACTTCTTCTCCGCGTCGCCGGACCATGGGCTGCTGGAGCGGGCGATGCGCACGCCCGACCTCTCCGTCTACGTCCTCACCCGCCTCAATCGATCCGCGCTCGTCCACGGCCGCGAGGCGATGATCTGGCCCTGCCTGGGCCGCACCGAGCGCGACCTGCAGGCCTCGGGGCCGCAGTTCGTCACCGTCGAGGACTCGATGTCCATCGTCCACGCCTCGCGCGGATCGAACAAGCCCGCATCTCCTCATCTCAAGAGCGAGCCGGCGACCGTCGCGGGGCTGGCGAAGGCGGCGCTGCGCGATTCGTCCGTCGACTGGGACGCGCTGGTGGCCGATTACGACCGCATCCGCGACCTGGTCGAGCAGACCATCCCCGGCTTCGAGGACTACAACCGGCGCGTGCGCGAGCCGGGCGGCTTCGTGCTGCGCAACACCGCCGCGCACCGCGAGTGGAAGACGGCCAGCGGCCGCGCCGAGCTCACCGTCGTCCCCACGCCCGACATCCGGCTGCGCGAGGACGAGCTGCGGCTGTTCACCATCCGCTCGCACGACCAGTTCAACACCACCATCTACGGGCTTGACGACCGCTACCGCGGGATCAAGGGCGCGCGGCGCGTGGTGCTGATGCACGCGGCGGACATGGCCGAGCGCGGCATCCGCGCCGGCAACGAGGTGGACGTGCGCTCGCACTGGACGGACGGCGTGGAGCGCATCGCGCCGCGCTTCAAGGCCGTCGCGTACGACCTGCCGCGCGGCAGCTGCGCCGCGTACTTCCCCGAGGCCAACGTGCTGATCCCGCTGGGAAAGACGGCGAAGACCAGCAACCAGCCGTCGGCGAAGCTCATCCCCGTCACCGTCGCCCCCGCGACCAGCCCCGTGCGCGTGGAGGGGAAGGACGAGCGGGTGGTGGAGATGGAGATGCCGTCCGCGCCCGCGCCGGCCGAGCGGGCGACCGCGGGGGTGTGATGCGGAAGGCGAGCACCGTCCGCCGCCGCGTGGAGCGCATCGCCGTCGAGGCCGACGGCGCCGCCCGCCGCGCGCGCACGGACGTGCTGGCGACGGAGGAGCCGCTGGAGATCCGCGTGGCGGTGGCGGACGAGCTGCGCGGCGGCGCGCGGCTGGACGACGCGGGCGCGCCCGTCTCGGTGACGATGCGGACGCCGGGCGCGGACTTCGAGCTCGCGGCGGGCTTCCTGTTCACCGAGGGGGTGATCTCCTCCGCGGACGAGATCGCGTCCATCCGTTACTGCACGGAGGACGAGCAGAAGTACAACGTGGTCAGCGTCGTCCTCGCGGCGGGGACGCGGTTCGATCTTCAGAACCTCCAGCGCAACTTCTATCAGACATCCAGCTGCGGCGTCTGCGGCAAGGCGTCGATCGAGGCGGTGCTGGGGCCCGCCTGCGCGCGGATCACGAGCGACGTTTCCATCACCCCGGAAGTCCTCGTCGGGCTCCCCGAGAAGCTGCGGGCGGCGCAGGCGGTGTTCGAGCGCACCGGCGGCCTGCACGCGGCGGGGCTTTTCACCGCGGATGGCGAGCTGGTGCGTGCGCGCGAGGACGTGGGCCGGCACAACGCGATGGACAAGCTGATCGGCGCGTCGCTGCTGGAACGCGAGCTCCCGTGGGGGGATCGTATCGTCGTCGTCAGCGGGCGGTTGAGCTTCGAGCTGGTGCAGAAGGCGGCCCGCGCCGGCGCGGCGGTGCTGGCGGGCGTCTCCGCGCCGTCGAGCCTGGCGGTGGAGCTGGCGGAGGAGGCCGGCGTCACCCTCTGCGGCTTCGTGCGCGGCCGCACCTTCAACGTCTACGCGCACGGCGCGCGCATCGCCGCCGGCGTCCACACCTGACGGAATCTCCCGTGCTCGTTCCTGATCTCCTTGATCCACATCGCTGTCATCCTGAGGGAGGCACCGCGCCTGAATCGCCTCGGCACCATGGCTTGGTGCCGACCGAAGGATCTACTCGCCGCCACGAAGATGCTTGCCCGGACGACGGATCTCGGGTTGGGGAGATTAGATCCTTCGGGCGCGACGAACGCCGGCTTGGTCGAAAGTTCGGTGACTCGCGCCCTCAGGATGACAATCGTGGAGTGCTCGCGAGTTTGGCCGTCGCCCACACTCCCGCGGTGCCGCGGGTTGGGATGTACCGTCTCGCCAAGGTGGCCTGTGGGGCGATGACGATCGCGGCGGCGATGCTGGCCGCGGCGTGCGGCGACAAGGGCGGCGAGCTGCGCGAGGCGACGGAGCGGCGGCGCGCGGAGGTGGCCATCGCGGAGAGCGCGGGCGCGGCCGGCGCGGCGGACACATCGGCGCAGGACACCGGCTACGCGCTCCCCGCCTTCGTCGGCGACACGGCGAAGGCGGCCGCCGCGCGCGCCGACACCGCCGCGAAGGCCGCAGCGCCGGACGGCGAATGGACGTCGGCGACGCGCGACAAGCGGCGCGGCGGCGTGGTGGGGATCGTGCGCGGGCTGCGGGTGGCGCGGCAGGACGGGTTCGACCGGCTGGTGCTGGACTTCGGCGACGGGCCGCTCCCCGGGTGGCACGTGGAGTACGTCGACAGCCCCGTGCGCCAGTGTGGCTCGGGGCAGGTGAAGCAGGTGGCCGGACAGGCGTGGCTGCTGGTGCGCCTCCGCACCGCGCAGGCGCACGACGACCTGGGCGCCCCCACCGTCCGCCAGCGCGACATCCCGCTCGGCCTACCGGTGATGCGCCAGCTGGCCCTGACCTGCGACTTCGAGGGCGACGTGGAGGTGGTCCTCGGCCTCGCATCGCCCAACCCGTATCGGGTGATGGAGCTGGCGGGGCCGAACCGGCTGGTGGTGGACGTGCGTCAGCAGCCATGATCGCGATACTTAAGCAAACACTTAATTATCATCTCGAGATCGGAGGGGTGATACCGGGTCGAGAGATCGACGTGCATTCCGCGCCGCCACGGGCATCATCCCGAGCCTCCACCCCGGGAGCGCGATCCGAGATCGCCAACTGCGTCATCGGGGGAGTCGGGTGCGGGGCGAGCGCACATCCGTTCCGCCGCCCCCTTCCCGGACAGGCACTTCGGCCTGGCTCCTCCCCCTCTTTCGTCCAGCCCGACGTGTCGGAAATTTCCGACACGTCGATTCGGCTGGCCGCTCCCCACCCGACGTCCCTGCCACACCGGGATTCGCGTCGTCGCAGACGAGATCCGCGCAGCGGGCGCGTGGGGGGCCAGGGTCACGCACCGTGGCTTGCTCGCGCGCCATCATCCCCCGATGACGCAGTTGACAGAGCCTGAGCCCACGCCGGAGCCGCGGGAACGGGATGAGCTGCGCGCCGGAGCCACGGTTGGTTTTCGGAAGATGGTGTGAGACTGGCTGCCACACTCAGTGCATATCGGTCACGCGAATCTTCAATCGCGCTGACGCCGGGCGGCACCCGGAATCCATCGCATGCGTTCGGGCGACAGGCGGCCTGCGGCTCGGAGGCTGGCCACAGATTCCTCAGGCGCCACGGCATTGGAATGAGGGAAAGGGCAGCACAGCGCCTTCGGAATGACATTCTTTCCGCCGGTGTGCAGCGGAGATCCAGTATGACGCCGCGGGGTGTGCAGATCGCCTACATCCGCGCAAAACGAAGCCGCCCGGCGACTGGGTCGCCGGGCGGCTTCGTTCAAGTCTCCAGAGCCCTAGTGCTCCAGGAGCATGGGGGCGTACCGCCGGTGGAACGCGGGCGCAAGGCGGAGGCAGAACTCCTCCTGCGTGCCGCCACGAGCCATGTATCGCCGCATCAGCGCGCACTGCAGCGCCGTGTACGCCGCGAACCGCGTGGGGTACTCCTCCATGAAACGACGTGCCAGTTCCATCGGGCGGGTCTCCTTTCCGGGCGCCCCTGTCATCTCGCGCCCCACTCTCTATTACGGCATCCGGCATGCCGGAGTTGCATAACCTGGAAACGCGCGCCAACGCTGTATTCTTACACCCCACCGCCCTCCGCCGGCGGGCAACCCTGTACCATCGCGGCGACACGTTCCGTTACACCGGGGCGTCGGCGCCCCAGCATCACCGTCCACGAGATTGGATGGACCGGGGGGAGGATTTCGCGGGACGTCGTGGTCAATCCACGTACGTCTCAAAAAATCCGGGGAGGCGGCCGATCTCGCGGCCGTTTTCCTCGACCGTCGCGACGCCGCGCATCTGGATGAACCAGCGGCGGCGGGGGCGATGCTGGTCCGTCGCGTGCGCGACGGCGACGTCCACCGTCACGCGGAAGGCGCGGCGGCGGTCCTCGAAGCGGAAGCGGCGCGGGACGCGAATGGTGCCGTCCTCCACCGCCTTCGGCACCATCTCCATGAACTCGATCGGGCCGGGGCGATACACGCCGCGCACGCCGCGCCCGTCGACGAGATACGCGAACACCCCTTCCGTCGCGGTCGAATCCCCCCGCACGCCGCCGTAGAGGAGCGAGACGGCGCTGTCCGACGCCGATCCCCACTCCCAGCTCACCTCGCGCCACACGCCCCAGTTGTGGTCGTGGTACGCCTGCGCGCCGCGCACCTCCTCGCACCGCGGCAGACAGACGGTGCCGTCCGCGCGCGCGAAGAGTGCCGGCGCCACGTAGCCGCTGATCAGCGTGCTCCCGCCGATGTCCGTGGGCGGGAAGTAGCGCCGTGGCGCGGGGGTGACGCGGAGCCGCACCCGCGCGCCGCCCGCCGCCGCATCGACGTCGTACGCGCCGCCGGCCAGCCGCACCGCGCCGATGAGGCCCAGCGCCAGCTCCGGCGACAGTGTGTCGAGCCGCACCTCCGCGTCGCGCACCTCGCCGCGCAGCGACCGGTGCTCGCCGCCGGGCTCGCGCACGGTCATCAGCACGCCGCCGCCCCACCTCCCCGGCACGCCGACCCGTCCGCCGACGGAGAGGGTGAGGTAGAGCCACCGGCCGTCGCCCAGCACCACGTTGAAGTAGTGCCACTCGGCCCAGGTGGAATCGACCGCCGCGCCGCGCGGCCGGTGGAAGTGGTCGATCTCGCGCAGCACCTCGTCCGGCGACGGCGCGACCCAGCGGCGGTCCGCGTCCGAGTCGTCCCACCTCCCCGCGAGCAGGGCGGGCGGGGCGCCGGCCGCGCGGGCGCGCGAGGGGATCTCGCCGGTGGCGATGACCTTCCAGGTGCGCCCGCGCGCGGACACCTCCACCTGCGCGCCGTCGATGATGGGGCTGGCCGCGGCGAACCCGTGCTCCTCCCGCGCGCGGGGCGATTCCAGCAGGTTGCGGTGGATGAAGCGCGCGTGGTCGATCCCCACGAACAGCGAGCCGGTGCCGCCCGACCTCAGCATCTCCGTGCTGACGCCGGCGGGGACGAGGGTCACGTCGCCGCCGCCGAGCAGCTCCTTGTCGCGCGCCTGCGTCAGCATCGCCTCGCCGACGGCCAGGAGCACGACCATCACCGCCACCCCCAGCGCGTAACCGGCCAACAGGAAGGCGGCGCGGCCCGGGCGGTTGCGGATCTCGGCGGCGGCCAGGCGCAGGATCATCGGCCGTCGCCCACGATCAGCCCGTCGGCCATCTCCACCACGCGGCGCGCGCGGCCGGCCACGTGCGCGTCGTGCGTCACGATCACCATCGTGGTGCCGTCCGCGTTCAGCCGCTCGAACAGGGCGATGATCTCCTCGCCTGTGCGCCGGTCCAGCTCGCCCGTCGGCTCGTCGGCGAAGAGCACCTCGGGGCGGTTGGCCAGCGCGCGGGCGATGGCCACGCGCTGCTGCTCGCCGCCGGACAGGTGCGGCGGGCGATGGCCGGCGCGGGGACCCAGGCCGACGTACTCCAGCAGCTCGCGCGAGCGGCGGCGGCGCTCGTCCTTCGGCACGCCCGCCTCGGCCATCGGCAACTCGACGTTCTCCGCGGCGGTGAGGACGGCCAGGAGATGGAAGCGCTGGAAGATGAAGCCCAAGCGGCGCAGACGGAGCGCCGAGCGCTCGCCTTCGCCCAGCGCGTACAGGTCGCGGTCCAGCAGGGTGACGCGGCCGGAGGTGGGGGGATCTATCCCCGCGAGCACGTTCAGCAGCGAGCTCTTCCCGCAGCCGGACGGCCCTACGACGGCCACCATCTCCCCGCGCGCCACGTCCAGCGACACGCCGCGCAGCGCGTGCACGGCATCGCCCTGGTAGGGATACTCCTTGGTGACGTCGCGCGCTGCGATCACGCGGCCATGCGAACGATCTTCAGGCATCGGTTCCGATCGACTGAAATCTGCCCCGCCCCGGCGCGGAGGCCCTCTCCCCCCGGCCCCCTCCCCCAAAACCGACTGGGGGAGGGGGAGACCTCAGCGCGGCGAGAATGTTCGGTGTGGGCAGGCGAATCCCCGTGCGGCCGCCAGCTGGCCCCCTCCCCCCGACCCCCTCCCCCGCTTCGCAGGGGCGGGGGAGAACGCAGCGCGGGACGATGCACCGGTGGCGACGGGTAGGTTCCGCCGCGCTGAGTAGCCGCGAGCGAAGCGAGCCCAGGTCCCTCCCCCAGTCGGTTTTGGGGGAGGGACAGGCGCGAAGCGCCAGGGAGAGGGCGGGAAGGGTGGCGTTTCGCACCCTCGACGTGCAGGCGCGGCCCTCACTCCGCCTCTTCCCGCAGCGCCTGCCCCAGCTGCGCTCGCACCGCGCTCAGGCCGGGGATGCACCCCGCCAGCGCGCCGATGGCGATCACGATCCCCATCGCCAGCGCCACGCGGCGCGGCTCCCAGGCGAAGAAGGTCATCCGCGCGGGGATGCCGGGAAAGCCGAGGAGGATACGGTCCAGCCGCCCCGCCATCCACAGCCCCAGCGGCAGCCCCGCCACGCACCCGATCCCCGCCAGCGCCAGGCCCTCGACGACCACCGCCAGCAGCACGCGCCGCCCGCGCACCCCGATCGCGCGCAGCGTGGCGATCTCGCCGAAGCGCTCGCGCACGCCGATGGTGATGATCGTGGCCACCAGCAGCGCGGTCACCACCATCGCCACGCTGCCCAGGATGGTGGCCAGCTGCCGGAAGTAGAGCAGGCGCTTGTCCATCTCCGCCATCAGCTCGCGCGTGGAGTACGCCGACACCTCCGGCACCGCGGCGGTGATGCGCCGGGAGACGTCGTCGTCGTCCACCCCCTCCTCCGTCGCCACGCCGAAGAGCGAGACCTCGCCCGCGCGGCCGGTCGCCGCCTGCGCGTCGGCCAGCGTCAGCGCCAGCGAGTGCTCGCCCGCGTAGTCGTACAGGAAGTCGCCCACGCCGCTCACCCGGTATGTCCGCGTGGCCCGCGCGCGGCCCAGCGTCACGTCCAGCTCGCCCGCCAGCGCCAGCTCGTCGCCCGGCTTCACCCGCCGGTCGCGGGCGAGGGGGACGGAGACGACGACCTCGCCGCGCCGCGGCTGGCGGCCCTCCGTCAGGCGGTACAGGAACTCGGCGCGCGGGTCGATGCCGACGGTGAACACCGGCTCGCCCGCGCTGTCGCCGCGCACGATGCGGAACTGCGCGCCCAGCACCGGGGCCACCGCGCGCACCCCCGGCACCGCCGCCATCCGCCGCGCCACCGCCATCCCGTCCTCGATCCCCGCCTCGCTGTCGAAGGGCAGGATCCCCTTCGGCGTCACCCGCAGCGAGTAGCCGCTGACGCCCAGCAGCTCGCCGAAGCTCACCGTCAGCCCGCTGGCCAGCATCGTCATGTCCAGCAGCAGCGCGGCGGACACGGCGATCCCCGCCAGCGCCAGCAGCGTGCGCCCGCGGCGGCGGAAGAGCGACTTCAGGAACGCGGAGACGATCACCGCTCCCCCAGCTTCTGCGGAGGGACGGAGACCACGCGCCACGCCGCCAGCGCGCCCGCACCCACGCCGAGCGCGAGTCCGAGCAGCGCGGCCAGCCAGACGATGCGCGGCGTCACAAGCGCGAACCGCAGCGTGGTGTCGTAGACGCGGGCATAGTGCGCGTTCACGATCCGCGCGGCGACGAGCCCCAGCCCCGCCCCCGCCGCGCTTCCCGCGACGGCGATCGCCACGGCCTCGACCACGATGGCGCGGAAGACGGTGGAGCGGCTGACGCCGATCAGCCGCAGCACGGCCATGTCGCGCCGCCGCTCGTCCACGCGGATGATCATCACGCAGAGCAGGAAGATGGCGCTGGCCAGGATGGTGACGATGCCGATGGCGTCGTGGAAGCGGGAGACGACGCGGAAGGTGGCGCTGGTCTGATTGGCCAGCGCCGCGCTGGGGATGGCGCGCGTGCCGAACGCCACTCCCTCGATCCACCGCGCCGCCGAGTCCGCCGCCGCCCCGCGCCGCAGCGCGATGGCGAAGCGGTCCACCCGGTCCGGCTTCTCCAGAACTATTTGGAGATCGGGGAGATGGAAGCGCAGCTCGTACTCGTTGCGCGCAATGCGGTTGGGGTCCGCCTCGCGCTCGAAGACGCCGGCGACGACGAACGCCCGCGCCGCGCCGCGCCCGGCGAGCGCCTTCACGCGCACGGTGTCGCCCACGCGCAGCGGCACCGCCTCCGCCAGCCGCCGCTCGATCAACACCCCCGGCACCGGCGGCGTCGGTTGCTGCCCCAGCGCGGCGGCGAGCGCGAGCGCCGCGATCATCGAATCACCCTCCGTTCATGCATGTCGGGAATCTATCTTGGACAAACCCTGTACGCCACCCATGGTACGCCCGCATTCCGTCGGGCGCCTGAAGGTGCGGCTACAGGAGATGGGAAGCCTCGCAAACTGCGCGAGGCTGCGCCAGCCGCGCCATCTGCGCAATGCGCAGTCCTCGTCGCACAACACGGGTTCCCACCTTGGTTGGACGAAGTGTTGCAGCTATGTTCGAGGCGGAGGCCGAGTGTCCCTGAGCCGGGAGGAGAACGATGCCAGAAACGCCGGTCGTACACAGTCATCCTGAAATCATGAGCGGAACGCCTGTGTTCGTGGGTACGCGCGTTCCGGTGCAAGCGCTCCTGGACTACCTTGAGGAAGGCGACACGATCGACAACTTCCTCGACGGATTTCCAAGCGTAACTCGCGAGCAGGCCGTGGCCTTCCTCGAGCAAGCCACCAAGGCGCTTCTCTCCAGCCTCCCTCGTGCCGCTTGAGCGCGGAACAACCAGATCGACCGCGCCGGGTGCTGCTGGACGAAAACGTGCACCGGAAGCTCGCGCGAGAGTTGCCCGGCCACACCGTCAGCACGGTTGCCGCGGAGGGCTGGCGCTCGGTTCTCAACGGGGAACTGCTGCGGCGCGCTGAGGCAGCCGGCTTCGACGTCTTCGTCACCGCGGACCGCAATCTTGAATACCAACAAAGCCTTTCCGGTCGGTCATTCGGAACGGTCGTCCTGTTTCCCTTCCGTCTGAAGCTCGAGTATCTGCTGCCCCTCGTTCCCGCTCTTCGCGAAGCGGTTGTGAGCGTCACACCCGGGCAGGTTCTTCACGTTCGTCCTCCCTCCTGAGAATGCCGCCCCTGATGATCCGCGTTTTACGGACAGTCGCACTTGCATGCGCTTTCCTCGTCGCGGATCGCGTCCACGGGCAGTCCGCGGCACCCGTGCGTCTCCGGCTCGTCGTGCAGAGGCGGATCGACGAGATGACGACGCCGCAGACGTTCGGGCTCACGGGCGCGAACAAGCCGAACGGGCGCATGTACCGTCTCCGCGAGTCCATCCCCGGCAAGCTGCCGGAGCACGTGGCGCGCGAGGATGGCGGGCTGCGGCTCTCCATCGCCGATGCGGCGGCGGACGGGTGGCTGGCATTCTACCGCTCGCCGCCGGGCGTGGACGAGCCGCGCAACTCGCGCTTCGCCGCCGTGCTTTACGGCGCCGGCGGCGAGCGGCGCTGGACGGTGGCGCTGAACGAGCTGATGTCGCGGCCGGACCGGCTGGAGATCACCGACGTGCGGTACGCGGGCGGGCGGCTGTACTTCAACGAAAGCTGCCAGAGCTACTCGCGCGAGGCGGGCGGGCGCTGCTCGTCGCTCGTCCGCGTCGATCCCGTCGCCAGGCGGGTCGACTGGCGCACGCCGCCGCTCGTCTCCAACGGCATCTTCATCCTCCACGGCCCGTGGGTGATCACCGGCTACGGCTTCACGGCCGAGCCCGATTCCGTCTTCGTGATCGACCGCGAGACGGGCCGCATCCTCGACCGCACCCGCGTCGACACAGCGCCCGAGTATCTGGAAGTGAAGGATGGGCGCCTGTACGTGATGACGTCGCGCAATCTCTACGTGTTCGAGATCGTGCAGGGACGCCGGTAAGGCGAGAGATCGAGGAATGATCGGGCGGCGAACAATCACTGTTCGCCGCCTTTCCGCGCGGAGATCCATCGTCCATGGACCACATTTTGCGTCTAAACATTCTGCTGAAATGCGATCCACGGCGTCTCGTTCACAACTCACGCGTCCTCGGATGCGTATTTCCGAACATCACAGGCCCATGCGTGATCGCCCAGCGCTCCTCTCGACCAGCCACCGGGACCGCACCCGATACCAATCTCCGTTCAACTTCTCCGGAGGACCGTATGAAGAAGCTCAACCTGAACCTCGAGACGCTGGTCGTGGAAAGCTTCGGGACGGACGCGGGGGCCGAGAAGCGGGGGACCGTGCGGGCGAACTCCTGCACGGAGCAGTACGGCACCTACTGCGGCACGTGCTACGAGAATACCTGCGTGACGTGCGTCAACACGTGCCAGAACTCCGGCTGCACCCGCAACGTGCCCTGCTGGGAGTGAGCCGCACGCGGTCCGGGCGCTCGGCCCGGTAGTTCGTTTCCGCTCTCCGGGTGCGGTCCCGGCCGGCGGACACGGACCCCCGGACGCGCGTGGGCGGTACTCCCCACGGGGCACGCTCCTCGCGGAGCCGGACCGCGTCACCCCGACGCGCACCCGCCGACCGCTCCGGATGGACCAACGCCGCATCCTGCTCATGCTTCCCGCCCTCGCCGCGCCGCTGCTGGTCTGGGGCGCCGTCCGCCTCGCCTCGCCCGAGCCGGCGAAGCCTGCCCCCGCGCCCGTGCTCGTCCCGAAGCCGTCGCCCGTCCCCGCGCGCGTGGCCAGCGTGCCCGTGCCGCCGGACGTGGCCGAGCTGCTGCGGCAGGGGCGCAACTGGGCCGCCGCCCGCCGCCTGCGCGAGCTCGTCCGCGCCGACAGCGAGCCGGGGCTGGTGCTGCTGGCCGCGCGGGCCGAGGGTGCGTGGGGCGGCTGGTCCAACGTCCGCCGGCTGCTGGAGGGCAGGCCGTGGCTCGACCGCACCGAGCGCGGCGAGGGCTGGTTCCTCCTGGGCCGCGCACGCGAGGAGGCGCGCGACCTGGCCAGCGCGGCAGATGCGTACGGCCGCGCGCTGCGAGGCGGATCCGAGGCGCCCGCGCCCGAATGGGTCCCCGTCGCGCAGCTGCGGTACGGGCTGGTGCTGCTCCGCGCGGGGCGGGTGGACGAGGGCGTGGCCGCGCTGGAGCGTGCGCGCGCCGCATCACCCGCGGCGGCGGGATGGGCGGGCGTGCTGGCCGCGGAGGCGCTGGTGGACCGGGGGGATACGGCCCGCGTGCGCGCGCTGGTCGGCCGCGGCGTGGCCGAGGCACCGCTCCGCGCGCAGCGGGCATGGGTGGGGACGTACCGCGCGGCGCGCGACCCGGCCGGAGCCCGCGCGCTGGCGCTCGCCTTCCGCGCCCGCACCGCGGAGCCGGGGGACCGCGCCGCGCTCGGCACGCTGGCCGCGCAGGCCGCGCTGGCGCAGGGAGACACGTCCGCCGCGCGGCAGGAGCTGCGCACCGCCATCGCCGACGCCACGGCCACGCCGGCGGCGGCCGACGCGGCGCGGACCCTCTCCGCGCTCCCGCGGCTCACCGCGGACGACCACCTCGCCATCGCGCTGGCGTACGACCGCAACGGCAACCCCGGCCGCGCGGCGGACGAGTACCGCGCGTGGCTCGGCGCCGGCGCCGGGTCCCCCGACCAGCGGCGCGACGTGCAGATGCGGATGGGCCGCGCGCTCTTCGCCGCCAACCGCTTCGCCGAGGCCGCCGGCATCCTCGCGGGGATCGGCGACGCGCCGCCGCCCGTCGCCGCGGAGGCGTCGTTCCTGGCCGCCCGCTCGCGCTACCGCACGGCGGGACGAGCGGCGGCCGTCCAGGGCTTCCTGGCGACGGCGCAGCGCTACCCCGGCCAGCCCGCGTCCGCGGACGCGCTCTGGCTGGCCGCCGACCTGACGCAGGACGCGGGGGATGGAGCCGGCGCGCGGGCCCTGCTGCGCCGCGTCGCCGCCGAGTATCCCACCAGTCCGCGGGCCGGCCAGGCGCTGATGCGGCTCGGCGCGGCCGCGCTGCTGGCGGGAGACTGGGCGGGCGCCGCGGGCGCGTACGACCAGTACCGCGTCCGCTACCCGTCGGGCGACCTGTGGCTGCAGGCCACGTACTGGGCCGGCCGCGCCGCCGCCGCGCGCGGAGACGCCGCCGGCGCGCGCGAGCGCTGGCGCGAGGTGCGCGCGAAGGAGCCGCTGTCGTACTACTCCGTACGCGCCGCGCAGCGCCTGGGCGAGCGCTGGTGGCCCATCCCCCTGGCCGCCGCGCCGGTGGACGACGCGGCCGCGGTGGAGCGGGTGCGCGGGTGGATGGAGACGCTGGACCTGCTGCGCAAGGCCGACCTCTGGCGCGAGGCGGAGGAAGACGTCGCCCGGCGGGTGAAGGAGGCGGGAACGGACCGCGCGCTCCTCTACCCGCTGGCCGAGGCGCTCGAGGCGCGCGGCTTCGCGCCGCAGGGCATCCGCATCGGGCTGGCGCTGCGCAGCGCGGGCGCGCCGTACGACCTGCGCCTGGCCCGCATCCTCTACCCCTTCCCGTACCGCGAGATGGTGGCCGCCGAGGCGCGGGAGCGCGGGCTGGACCCGTTCCTGGCCGCGGCGCTGATCCGGCAGGAGTCGTCGTTCAAGCCGCGCGCGCTGTCCCGCGCGGGGGCGATGGGGCTGATGCAGGTGATGCCGGGGACGGGCGCGGGGCTGGCGGAGGGTGCCGGGGTGGAGGGGTACGGCCGCGACCTCCTCTTCAACCCGGAGATCAACGTGCACCTGGGGATGCGCTTCCTGGCGTCGCAGATGCGCCGCTACGGCGGCGACCTGCCGCTGGTGTTCATCGCCTACAACGCGGGCCCAGGCCGCGCGAACCGCTGGCGCTCGTTCCCCGAGAAGCGCGACCCCGAGCTCTTCACCGAGCGCATCCCCTTCGACGAGACGCGCGACTACGTGAAGATCCTCACCCGCAACCTAGAGATCTACCGCGGGCTGTACGGGGGGTGAGCGGAAGGCACTATCCTCCCCCGGTGGTTCAGAGAGCGAACAGAGCAGCCAAGGCAGCTTCGATCCGGGCTATCGTGGCATCGTCCACTACCACACCGGTCCATCCCACGATTTCGGCGGGGTGGAATACCGATTGGACGTCGGCAATTGCCACCAGAGCTGCCGGCATTTCACTATCAAGTTCTCGGAACCACTCGGCATCGGTAATCACGAGGTCGTCCGCCGCAGGCTCGAACGCGCGGATATCATCGATCGGCACGATGACCTGGTAC
This sequence comes from Longimicrobium sp., assembly GCA_036377595.1. NCBI lineage: Bacteria > Pseudomonadati > Gemmatimonadota > Longimicrobiia > Longimicrobiales > Longimicrobiaceae > Longimicrobium > Longimicrobium sp. The sequence goes on from DASUYB010000014.1 coordinate 83,607, forward strand.
CGTGCCTGCCTGGAGTATTCCGGCTCGGTGAGTACCACCCCGTGCGCGTAACCAATGTACTGCCGCAGCACAGCCCCGATTTCGACTACCCGACCGCGCCAACTTCCTGCAGCAGAACCTTGGCCGAGTGAAGTGCCCGTGCCGAATCCAAGCGCCTTTCGAAGGAGCCGGCGCAACTCCGGCATCTCGTCGATGAGCCTGCCCACCATGCGGAGGAAGTCCTCGGACACGGCTGGCACCAGACGGCCCGGATAGACATATGTAGGCTTGCTGAAGCCACTATGGTCGTACCGGCTCGCACCAGGGACGACCAGCAGGGATGCTGCGCCGAAGTTCGCTTCGGTTGGCTGCGTACTGGCGTAGGCGAACACGCCGATGTCGCCCGCATCCTCGCAGGTGGTCAACAGGACGTGTCGCCGTGCCTTGGAGTCGCCTCCGTGCTGCGCGTCGGGAGGGAGGAACCAGACTTCACCCGGATATCTGCGCATCGGTCTTCCAAGCGGGAAAGTGAAAGGCTGGACCTCATTCGAGACCCAGCCAGTCGTTTTGATCCCAGCTCGACAGCAGCCTATGGCTGTTTGCGGCGTCGCTTCTCCCTTCGCTCGCCGATCGCTCGGCGCCCGCGTGCCGCCACTTCCAGGAAATCTTCGTGGTCTGGAGGAGGCGTTGGATCCAGGCGCTGCGGTGGAGACCCCGTTCCGGCGATGGGAGGCGTTACCGCCTCGCCCTGCTGCCGATTGTGCGCGTGCATGCGATCTCTCAACACGAGTGAAGAGCGTCCAGTATGCCGATGCCAGCGCATACTGTCAAGCCCGTCCGATAGCACCTGCGCAAGCCGTCTACTGGAGGTGCTCAGTCCTGAAGCTTGTACTCCTGCGAACGCACAGCGTTCGCAGGTTCAGTACCCCACCCCCGTCGCCACCACCTGCGGCGCGCGGGACAGGAGCTCGGCGAGGACGGTGCGCTCCTGCCGCCAGCCGAGGTCATAGCCCACGTCGCCGGTGCTGCTGGCGGTGGGCTGGACCAGCATCGGGTCGACCGGGCGGCCCTTGCGGCGCACCTCGTAGTGCAGGTGCGGCGCCGTCGCCAGCCCCGTGGCGCCCACGTAGCCGATCACGTCGCCCTGGCGCACGGGGAAGCCGTTGCGCACGCCCGGCGCGATCGCCGACAGGTGGCCGTAGCGCGTGGCGTAGCCGTTGGGGTGCGTGACCTCGATCAGGTTTCCGTAGCCGCCCTTCGGCCCGGCCCAGCTCACGCTTCCGTCCGCCGCCGCGCGCACCGGCGTGCCGTACGACGCGGCCAGGTCCACGCCCAGGTGCGGCAGCACACGGTGCAGGATGGGGTGGAAGCGGTTGGACGCGAACGGCGAGGTCACCCGCATCCGCGCCAGCGGCCCCGCCCACGGCACCGGGTCGAGCGAGCGGCCCCAGTCATCGTAGTAGCCCGGCCGGTCGCCGTGGTCGTAGAGGAAGACGGTGTACAGGCTTCCGCCCACCGCGGCCTCGGCGGCCAGCAGCTGGATGGCGCGCGTGGTGCCGTCGGGCCGCCGCGTGCGCTCGTACGCCAGCCGCAAGCGGCCACCGTTGGGCATCCCCTGCTGGTTGAGGAGCGGCAGGAAGATCTTGTCCAGGTGGCGGCCGATCATCTCGCGCTCGCCCTGCGACAGGTCGCCCGCCACGGCCAGCAGCGCCTGCTCGAACGTTCCCTTGGCGTATCCGCCGATGAACTGCGTGTCGGTGACGATGGCCGGCAGCGCGCGCACCGCGGGGAGCACGGGAAGCGACTCCACGCCCTCGGGCGCGTCCGCGCTCGCCCAGCGCGACGCCATCCCCACCGACAGCAGGGCGATGGCGACGGCGCCCGCGACGGGCGCGAAGATGGAAAGCAGGTCGATGCGACGACGAGGCATGCCGGGTACGGGCGTGCGTGCGCCCCGGAAGGGTTCCAGTGTGCCGGATTTGTTGGGGGGAGGAAGGAAAATACAGCAGGATGGCCCGGAGCGGAAGGGAGACGGCGAAACGCTCCTTCCCCTGCCGTCGATCCCGATCCTGATGCGCCACGGATGCACCGATCCCGGTCCGGAGCTTGCTCCCCGTGCGGGGCATGATTCGCTATGGACCGGCGGGGTTCCAGTACAAGGACTGGGAGGGGATCGTCTACCCGGTCCCCAAGCCGAAGGGATTCGATCCCCTCGCGTACCTGGCGCACTACTTCGGCACGGTGGAGATCAACTCCACCTTCTACGGCCCCGCGCGCCCAAAGACGGCGGAGAGCTGGGCGCGGCGGGTGGCGCACAACCCCGGCTTCCGCTTCACCGCCAAGCTCTACCAGCGTTTCACCCACCAGCGCAAGACGGCGTGGACGCAGGCCGAGGTCGACGAGGTGCGCGCCGGCTTCGACCCGCTGATGGACGCGGGAAAGCTGGGCGCGGTGCTGCTGCAGTTCCCCTGGTCGTTCCGCCGCACGGAGGAGAACCGCGAGTGGCTGGCGGACGTGGTGGAGACGTTCCGCGAATATCCGCTGGTGCTGGAGGTGCGGCACGCGACCTGGAACGTGCCGGAGTTCTACGCGGAGCTGATGGAGCGGGGGATCGGGTTCGTGAACATCGACCAGCCGCTCTTCCACGACTCCATCAAGCCCAGCGCGGTGGCCACCTCGCGCGTGGGCTACGTGCGCGTGCACGGGCGCAACTTCAAGGACTGGTTCCGCAAGGACGCCGGCCGCGACGCGCGCTACGACTATCTCTATCCCGCGCACGAGCTGAAGCCGTGGGCCGAGCGCACCAGGGAGCTGGCCGACGAGCCCGCCACCGACGACGTGTTCGTCATCACCAACAACCACTACCGCGGCAAGGCCGTCACCAACGCGCTGATGCTGCAGTCGATGGTCGAGGGCAAACCCGAGCCCGCCCCGCCCCCGCTCTTCGACGAGTACGGCGAGGCGCTCGAAGGCTACGCCGTCCCGCAGGAGGTGGAGATGGGTTCGGGGGATAAAGACGACGACGACGCGAAGCCCCCGAAGCCGAAGAAGAAATCGTCACCCGCAAAGAAGCCATCCCCGCGCAAGAAGAAAAGCGCCCGGCAGTGATTCCGCCGGGCGCCTCATCATCTGTGCATCGACCGAAGTCCGCGAAGGCGGACTGCGTGTAGTTGTAGCCGCGAGTTCACTCGCATCGTCCAACCTGCATCTCCACTCCCATCCCGCCTCTGCCTCACTCAACCATCACCGCGACCGAAGCGGGATCACGCCGCTCACACCGGCGCGGGCGCGGGCGCGGGCGCCAGGAACGACGCGGCCACCCAGCCGGTGATGTTCGCGACCCCGTTCACCGTCCCCTGCACGCGCACCTGCTTCCAGCCGCCCTGGTTCGCGAGCTCGTGCACGACCGCGCCCTTCGGCAGCGGGCTGCCGGCGACGGCGGGGTTCGACGCGGCGGGGCCGCTGCGGATGTTCAGGTTCGTCGCGGTGACGACGAACGCCGCGCCAGCCGCTGACGTGGACGGCGTCGCCGGAGCCGCGGGCTGGGCCGGCGGCGCGGGGGCGACGACGGGCACGCCGGGGACGGCCGCGACGACGCTGTCGCGCAGCGCCTTCTCCAGCTTGGTCGCGTAGCCGGCGATGCGGTCGGCCTGGTCGAGCCCGTTGATGATCTTGCGGGCGTTCACGTAGTCGCAACCGGTGGCGTTGATGTACCGGCTCAGCGCCCTGCCGGTGAACGCGCCGGTGCGCATCCCGTACGACATGATGCGGTAGGCCACGTCCGCGTCCAGCGCCAGCGCCGGCTCGTACAGCAGCCGGTTCTTCAGCGCGTTGCCCATGCTGCGGTAGTTGTAGTCCCACGTCAGCTGCACGAAGCCGCGGCCGTAGTACACGTTGCTGAACTGCTTCCCCGCCGGGTCGGTGACGGTGACCGGGTTGCCGTACTTGTGCCCCTTCCCCTTCCCGAACTCCTCGATCGGCTTCCAGCGGTCGGCGCACTCGTGCTTGACCGTGGCCAGCATGTACGCCAGCCAGCGGATGTCGGTGATCTCCGCGTCGGCCTCGGCGGCGGCGAGGATGGAGCTCAGCCCGTCCTGCTGCGCCTGCGTCAGCGAGCCGAACGCGGCGGTGTACGAGGCGAAGAACTTCGCGCGGTCGAATTTCATGGGAGCGCTCGCGGGAAGAGAGGGGAGAGGGTGGAGCGTGCGCGGGAGGGGATCACGCGCGGCGCCGGGGCGGCGCACGACCCAAAGCTAGTCGCCGCAAGCCGTTCGCGCCACGATGCGGACGGTTCGCGGCGGTGCTGCCGGGCGGGAATGCGCCGTGCGGGCACGGGCGGAGGCGCGTTCCACGGCTCGCGCCGGCCGGGTGCCGGTGTTAGCTTGACTGCCATTCCGGCTGACCTCGAACCCGAGCCCCACGCATGGCCGACGCGACGCAGACCCTCCGGCGCACGCCGCTCCACGGCGAGCACCTGCGCCTGAACGCGAAGATGGTCCCCTTCGCCGGCTACGAGATGCCGGTGCAGTACCCCAGCGGCATCACCGCCGAGCACAACGCGGTGCGCAACGCCGCGGGGCTGTTCGACGTCTCGCACATGGGCGAGTTCGAGGTGCGCGGCGAGCGCGCGCTGGACTTCGTGCAGCACATCACCACCAACGACGCGTCGCGGCTGGAGGTGGGGCAGGCGCAGTACAGCACCATGCTCAACGAGCAGGGGATGGTGATCGACGACCTGCTCGTCTACCGCTTTTCCGACCACTACATGCTGGTGGTGAACGGCGCCTGCCACGACAAGGACTGGGCGTGGGTCACCCGCTGGGCGCCGCAGTTCGGCGTCGACGTGCAGGACCGCACGGACGACATCGCGCTGCTGGCGCTGCAGGGGCCGAAGGCGCCCGCGATCCTGTCGCGGCTGACCGACACGGACCTGGACGCGATCCGCTACTACCACTTCACCGAGGGCACCGTCGCCGGGGTCCCCGCCATCATCAGCCGCACGGGCTACACGGGCGAGGACGGGTTCGAGCTCTACGTTCCCGCGGACGCGGCGGCGGGGCTCTGGCGCACGCTGCTGGAGACGGGCGCGGGCGACGGGCTGATCGCCACCGGGCTGGGGTGCCGCGACTCGCTGCGGCTGGAGATGGGAATGGCGCTGTACGGCAACGACCTGGACGAGGGCCACACGCCGCTCGAAGGTGGTCTCGGCTGGGTGACGAAGCTCGACAAGGGCGACTTCGTGGGCCGCGAGGCGCTTCGGCGGCAGAAGGAGACGGGCGTGACGCACCGCCTGGTCGGGTTCAGGCTGAAGGAGCGCGGCTTTCCGCGCCCGCACTACCCGGTGAGCTTCGAGGGGCGCAACGTGGGCGAGGTGACCAGCGGCACGCTGAGCCCCACGCTGGGCGAGGGAATCGGGATGGCGTACGTTCCCGTGGAGGCGTCGAAGCCGGGGACGGAGATCGGGATCGTGATCCGCGACCGCGCCGTCCCCGCCGAGGTGGTGAAGCCGCCGTTCCACACCGCGGGCACGGTGAAGAAGTAGGGGCCGGCTCCGGCGGCGGGGTTGTGGGGCGAATGAATTCGCGGCAACAACCACACGAAGTCCGCCTTCGCGGACTACCGGCGGCGGAGAGGACGATGGGCCGGTGCTCGCGAACGGTATCCAGCATGGCCGCGGCGAATGCGTGAGGGATGCGCGCCCGGAGGGCCGGGACACCGCCGCGCGCGCACCGTCCCCTCGGGTCCGCGGGGATGGCCGGCGCGGCGGGGGCCCGGCGCCGTTGGCCACAGCGGTATCGTGGCCTACGGCGCGCGCAGCCCGTTTGGGCGTCTCAGCGCCCAACACGCCCAAACCAATCGGTTGAAGTTCATCTTCTCGTAGAGGGAGCTGCGAAATCCGTTGGCCGACGTCGTACTGATCACCACCGATGACCTGGAGCCGGCCGTCCGGCTGCGCGGCGCGTTCGAGGAGGACGGGCTGCGCGTGGAGCTGCTGGCGGCCGGCGAGACCGTGGCCGACGCGCTGGGCGAGCCCATCCTGCTGGTGATCACCGGCGGCCTGCGCGAGCGCCGCGCCCGCCAGCTCATCGGCCAGGCGCGCGACCGCGGCCGCATCCCCGTGATCGGGCTGACGGAGCCGACCGAGCCGTCCGGCCGCGAGGTGTGCCGCCAGCTGGGGGTCAGCGAGTGCTTCCCCAAGCCGATCGACCCCGAAGAGGTGGCGATGATCGGCCGGCGGCTGATCCAGCGCGAGGAGCTGCGCGAGATCACCGGCATCGTGGGCGAGACGGAGGAGATGGAGGGTGTCCTGGAGCGCATCGTCCAGATCGCCCCGGTGAACTCCACCGTGCTGATCCTGGGCGAGAGCGGGACGGGGAAGGAGCTGGTGGCGCGCGGGATCCACGCGCTCAGCCCGCGTCGGCACCGCCCGTTCATCGCCGTCAACGTCGCGGCGCTGCCCGAGACGCTGCTGGAAAGCGAGCTGTTCGGCCACGAGAAGGGCGCGTTCACCGGCGCGGCCAGCCTGCGCAAGGGGTTCTTCGAGCTGGCCAACGGCGGCACGATCTTCCTGGACGAGATCGGCGAGATGCCGCTGTCGACGCAGACCAAGCTCCTGCGCGTGCTGGAGGAGCGCGAGTTCCGGCGCGTGGGCGGCGAGGACGTGCTGCGCGTGGACGTCCGCGTTCTCGCCGCGACGAACCGCGACCTCCGCGAGCAGGTGGCCACGGGACAGTTCCGGCGCGACCTCTACCACCGCCTGAACGTCCTGCGCATCGACCTCCCCGCGCTGCGCGAGCGGCGGGCCGACATCCCGCGGCTGATCGACCGCTTCATCCGCGAGTTCAGCGCCGAGCACGACCGCCCGTTCATGGGGATCGACCCCGAGGCGGTGCGCGTCCTGGTCGAGTACGACTGGCCGGGGAACGTGCGCGAGCTGCGCAACCTGGTGGAGAGCATGGTGGTGCTCGCCCCGGGCCGGGTGATCCGCCCCGAGGACATCCCGGCCGAGGTGCGCTACAGCCGCGGCCAGCGCTCGCTGATGCCGGTGCCCATGCCCGCCATGCGACCCGCCGCATCGACCGCGGTGACGGCGGAGGCGAACGGGAGGCCGCCGCCCGAGCTGGAGTTCATCTTCCGCACGCTGTTCGACATGCGGATGGACCTGGACGACCTGCGGCGCGAGTTCGAGATCTACAAGCAGCGCCAGCGCGAGCCGGTGACGATCCCGGGCGTGGCGATCGGCGGCCCGGTGCCGGCCGCGCTGGGGTGGGCGCCGCCCCCGCCGCCCGAGCCGGAGCCGCCCGAGGAGCGCGGCGTGGTCGTCTTCCGCCCGGGAATGACGATGCAGGACCTGGAGCGTGAGGCCATCGGCGCGGCGCTGCGCGAGGCCCGCGGCAATCGCCGCCGCGCCGCGGAGATGCTGGGCATCGGCGAGCGCACGCTCTACCGCAAGCTCAAGGAGTACCAGCTCGAGGCGTGATCGCGAGATTCAACGGAAAAGAATCCCGCACAGAGGCACGGAGACACAGAGGCACGGAGACTCATCGCGGGTCCGTGCCTCCCGTGTCTTCGTACCTCCGTGTAATACAAATGTGGAATTTTATCTCACGCAGGGTTAGCAGAGTTAGCAGTTGAACAAGCTGCTAACTCTGCTGACTCTGCGTGAGACTTTCTGTTTCCAATCAGAACTCGCCGCGCAGGAGCTTCTCGATGAGCTCGGTCACGCGCAGGTAGGATTCTTCGTCGCGCGGCGGGTCGGCCGCGTCCTCCCGGTTCCGGCGCGGATAGCGGTACATCCGCGTGACCGCGAACTCCGAGATCACCTTGCGGAAGCGGCTCCCGAACGCCGGGTCGGCCTCGATCTTGGCGTCGATGTCCGCGCGGCGCACGCTCAGCAGCACGCCGTCCTTCGTGGCGATCACCGAACCGCCCGCGGGCTCGCGGTTGATGTACGACATCTCGCCCAGCAGCTCGCCCGGGCCCACCCGCGCGACCTCCGGATCGCCCAGCGTTTCCGACGAGACGACGAACTCGCCCTCGAGCACGAAATGGATGTGCTCAGGGGTCTCGCCCTCGGCGATGACGACCTCTCCGGTGCGCACCCGCCGCCGCTCTCCCACCGAATAGAACCATTCCGCGTCCTCGTCGGCGAACTCGCCCAGATAGGGGGGTACGGGCAATGACATCTCCTCGCGGGACTGAACAGCGGCCCTTCGGCAGTGCGGCCTGCGATCAAATTGGACGCTTCGGAGGCGCCGACGCACATTAGCGTCCGGTCCATGACACGTCAATCCACGGCGTTCTGAGTCCGCCCTGATTTCGCCGTTTCTCATCCTCACCCCGCACTTGCCCGCGCGTCCGGCGCGCCCGGCAACCTCGCCCTCCTTGCCGAAGTCCGCCGCGCGCCCATTGCGTTCTCCCGGTTTGACGGCCCCAACCCGCTGAATTCGCACGACTTACGTTTCGCGCCTTCTCTTCCGCTAAAATCGGGATCCACTGCCCCGGACCTCCCATTCCCAGGACGGGCGGCGGGGGCCGGAGGTCACGCGCAAGTCAAGGACCCCCATGCGGTTCTCCCCGGACACACGAAGCCGCGGAAGACCGATCGTGGTCCTCCGCGGCTTCGCGGTCGCGGCGCGATCAGGCGCTCGTCAATTCCGCAACCCGATTTCCCTCGCCCGGATCAGGCGAACTGGGCCTGCTCGGTGCTGCCGGTGAGCGCCGCGGTCGAGGCCTCGCCGCCGGTGACGGTCATCAGCACCTTGTCGAAGTAGCCGGCACCGACCTCGCGCTGGTGCTTCGTGGCGGTGTAGCCGTCGGCCTCGCGCGCGAACTCGTGGTCCTGCAGGGCCACGTAGGCGGGCATCCCCTCCTCGGCGTACCCCTTCGCCAGCTCGAAGGTGTGCAGGTTGATCAGGTGCCACCCGGCCAGGGTGACGAACTGGAACTTGTAGCCCATCGCGTTCAGCTCGGCCTGGAAGCGGGCGATGGTGTGCGCGTCGAGGTTCTTCCGCCAGTTGAACGAGGGCGAGCAGTTGTAGGCCAGCATCTTCCCGGGGAACCGGGCGTGGATCCCCTCGGCGAAGCGGCGCGCCTCGTCCAGGTCGGGGGTGCTGGTCTCGCACCAGATCAGGTCGGCGTACGGCGCGTAGGCCAGCCCGCGGGCGATGGCCGCGTCGAGCCCGCTGCGCACGCGGTAGTACCCCTCCGCCGTCCGCTCGCCGGTGCAGAAGGCGCGGTCGCGCTCGTCGATGTCGCTGGTGAGCAGCGAGGCGCTGTCGGCGTCGGTGCGCGCGATCAGCACCGCCGGCGTGTCCAGCACGTCGGCCGCCAGCCGCGCCGCGGCGAGGGTGCGCACGAACTGCGAGGTGGGGACGAGCACCTTGCCGCCCAGGTGGCCGCACTTCTTCTCGCTGGCCAGCTGGTCCTCGAAGTGCACGCCCGCCGCGCCCGCCTCGATCATCGACTTCGTCAGCTCGAAGGCGTGCAGCGGCCCGCCGAACCCCGCCTCGGCGTCGGCCACGATGGGGACGAGCCAGTCGCGCTTCGCCTCGCCGTCGCCCTCGCACCACTCCACCTGGTCGGCGCGCATCAGCGCGTTGTTCAGCCGGCGGACGACCGCGGGGACGGAGTTGGACGGATACAGGCTCTGGTCGGGGTAGGTCTGCGACGAGAGGTTGTTGTCGCCCGCCACCTGCCAGCCGGAGAGGTAGATCGCCTCGAGCCCGGCCTTCACCATCTGCACCGCCTGCGCGCCGGTCAGCGCGCCGAAGGTGCGCACCGCGTCGTCCTGATGCAGCCGCCGCCACAGCCGTTCGGCGCCGCGCCTGGCGAGCGTCTGCTCCACCCGCACCGATCCCCGCAGCCGCACCACGTCGGCCGCGCTGTAGCCGCGGGTGATCCCCTGCCAGCGGCCGTCGGTCAGCCACTGGATCTCCAGCTCGCGCACCTGCTGTTCGAAGCTCTCCCGGCTCATCGGCTCCTCCGTCCGTCTCCAGGGTGTGTCGATGGTCCCGCCGTCAGCTCAGGAGCTGGTAGGCCGGGATGGTGAGGAACGACTGGAACTCGTCGCCGAGCACCAGGTCGTCGAGCAGCTTGACCGCCTGGTCCAGCTGCGGCGTCTCCGCGCCGCGCCCCGCCTTCAGCTTCGCCACCTCCTCGTCGCGGATGCGGCAGTAGTCGTCCGGCGTCATCATCCCGTCACCGTCGCCATCGTCAGTGATGGGCGTGCGGTGGCGGATCCACTGCCAGAGCTGCGCGCGGCTGATCTCCGCCGTGGCCGCGTCTTCCATCAGGTTGTTGATCCCCACCGCGCCGTTCCCCTGCAGCCACGCCTCGAGGTACTGCAGGGCCACCGAGACGTTGTTGCGGATGCCGCCCTCGGTCACCTCTCCCCCCGCGATCCCGCAGGAGATCAGGTCGCGCGCCTCGACGGAGACGTCCTCGCGCAGCACGTCCTTCTGGTTCGGCTTCTCGCCCAGGTGCCGGTCGAAGATCTCCTTCGCCACGGGAACGAGGTCGGGATGCGCCACCCAGGTGCCGTCGAACCCCTGGCTCGTCTCGCGCTCCTTGTCCTCGCGCACCTTCGCCAGCGCGACGCGGTTGACCTCGGCGTCGCGGCGGCTGGGGATGAAGGCGGCCATCCCGCCCATGGCGTGCGCGCCGCGGCGGTGGCAGGTCTTCACGAGCAGGTCGCAGTACGCGCGCATGAAGGGGACGGCCATGGTCACCTGCGCGCGGTCGGGCATCACCGCGTCCTCGCGGTTCCGGAACTTCTTGATCAGCGAGAAGATGTAGTCCCACCGCCCGGCATTGAGCCCGGCGGCGTGGTCGCGCAGCTCGTACAGGATCTCGTCCATCTCGAACGCGGCCAGGATGGTCTCGATCAGCACCGTCGCGCGGATGGTGCCCACGGGAATCCCCAGCGCCTCCTGCGCGGCCACAAACACGTCGTTCCAGAGCCGCGCCTCGAGGTGGCTCTCCATCTTGGGGAGATAGAAGTACGGCCCGGTCCCCCGGCCCAGCAGCTCGCGCGCGTTGTGGAAGAAGTAGAGCCCGAAGTCGAACAGCGACGCGGAGATGGCCTCGCCGTCCACCGTCACGTGGCGCTCGACGAGATGCCATCCGCGCGGGCGGACGAGGAGCACGGCCAGCTTCTCGCCCAGCTGGTACGACTTCCCCTCGGGACTGGTGAAGGAGAGGGTGCGGCGGACGGCCTTCTGCAGGTTGTCCTGCCCCTCGAGCACGTTGCGCCAGGTGGGCGAGAGCGCGTCCTCGAAGTCGGCCATGAAGCAGCTGGCGCCCGAGTTCAGCGCGTTGATCACCATCTTGGCGTCCACCGGCCCGGTGATCTCCACCCGGCGGTCCTGCAGGTCGGGCGGGCAGGGGCCCACCTTCCAGTCGCCCTGCCGCACCGGCTCGGTCTCCGCGAGGAACTCGGGCATGGCGCCGGAGTCGATCAGCGCCTGCCGCCTGTCGCGCCGGCGGAGGAGCTCGATGCGGCGGGGATTGAACTGCCGGTGCAGCCGGGCGACGAACTCCACCGCCTCGGGGGTGAGCACGCGCTCGCACGCCTCGATGTCTTCGCAGACGAAGGTCACGCCTTCGACTTCGCTGCCCGCGGTAGCGGAGATCATGCGGTCTCCCGTGGTCCTTGAATTCGTTCAATCACCGGGCAAACGCGCCCCGAGCCCGGGCGCCGGCGGGGGTGCGGAAGCACGCGCCGCGCCAGCGCTTGCAGCAGGGTATAGCAACGATGCTGCCATGAATCCCGCTCACCCACCGCCGGACGGCGGCGCGGCCGCTTCTTGTTCGGCAGGCGGGCTACCCGAACGGGTGGGGCGGACGGGAGTGCTGAGTGTTGAGTGGCGCGATGACAGACATTGGTGCGCGGCGCGGGCATCGCGCCCTCTCCGGCTCGCTGGGGCTCGCCACCTCTCCCGTACCGGGAGAGGTAGGGGTGAGGAGATTCGCGCTGGTGTCGTAGATCGGTGCGGCCGAGGGCAGGCCCCCTCCCCCGGCTCCTCTCCCGCTGCGCAGGGGAGGGGAGAAACTGAGATCCACGGCCGCGCTGAGTGGCCGCGAGCGCAGCGAGCCCAGGTCCCTCCCCCAGTCTGTTTTGGGGGAGGGACAGGCGCGAAGCGCCAGGGAGAGGGCGCAGTGGCGGCGCCGAGCGCCAGAGAAACGGCCCTGCTCGCCGCTTGGCAAGCAGGGCCGTCTCCTCAGCACTCAGCACTCAGCACTCAGCACTCAGCACTCAGCACTCAGCACTCAGCACTTCGAAATCTACGCCGCCAGCAGCGGGGTGTCGTCGCTCGGGTTGGTGGATTCCTCGCGCACGATGCTGGTGCCGCTGCGCTCGTCGTACTCCACGCGCAGCACCTGATCGAGGCTCTCGCGGATCCCCTCGATGTGGGTGATCAGGATCACCTGCTCGAAGCGGTCCTCCAGGTTGTGCAGCAGCTGCACCACGTTGTCCCTCCGCGCCACGTCCAGCGAGCCGAAGACCTCGTCCAGGATCAGCAGCGACAGGGGATGTCCCGCCCGCTCCGCGATCATCTGCGAGAGCGAGAGGCGGAGGACGAGGTTGGCGATGTCTTCCTCGCCGCCGCTGATCACCGGCTTCTCCTCGCCCTCGTCGAGGACCAGGATCTCGTACGACTCGTCGATCTCCATCGACGTGTAGCGGCCGTCGGTGAGCTGCGCCAGGAACATCGAGGCGATCTCCGACAGCTCCGGCCGCACTTGGTCGTTCAGCTCGCCGCGAAGCTCGGTGTACGCCTCGTCGAGCTCGTCGAGGTGGTCGAGCTCGCCCTGCTGCCTGACGATCTCCTTGGCGCGCTCGTGGTACTGCTGCTCGGCGCGCTGGGCGGCCTGCAGCGCCTGCTCGGCGGTGCGGACAGCGCCCTTCGCCTCCGTCTCCAGCAGCTCGGCCGCGCGGTGGCGCTCCACCGCCGCCTCGTGCTCGGCCTTCACCCCCGCGAACTCTTCGTCGCTGAACCCCAGCGCGTCGCGCTCGGCGGTGCGCTCGCGGTGGCGCTCGGCGGCCGCGCCCTCGCGCTCGCTCGCCTCGGCCAGCTCGCGATCCCACTCCTCGCGCCGGCCGACGATCTCGCCGAGGCGCCCCTCCTCCTTCTCCAGCCCCTCGAGATGGCGGAGCGCGTGCTGCACCTGCTGGTGCAGCTCGCGGTCGTAGCCGGTGGGGATCTCCTGCAGCTCCTCGGCGAGCTCCCTGCGCTTGCGGTCGCGCTCGCGGAGGTCCTTGCGCAGCCGGTCGAGCTCCTGCACGGCCACCTGGCAGCGCGCGTGCTTGCGGGCGCGGTCCTCGAGCTGCGCCGTCAGCTCCTTCTCGCGCGCCTCCAGCTCGGCCACGTCGTCGGGCTTGTCCTGCAGCTGCTCGGAGCGGCTCTTCCACCAGATGCCGTCCTGCTTCGCCTCCTGGAACTTGTCCTCGAGCTGCTCCAGCATCCCCGCGTAGCCGGCGCCGAGCGGGCGGCCGCAGGTGGGGCACTTCCCCTCCGGCCCCTCCTTGCGGATCCGGCGGACCTGCTCCTGGAGATCCTTCGCGACGTCGCGGATGTTCTGGAGCTTGGTCTCGGCGTCCTGCCGGTCGCGCAGCCAGCCGCTCCGCTTCTCCTCCAGCTCGGCCGACACCTGGGCGCGCTCGGCCGTCCCGTGCTCGATCTCCTCCGCGAAGCGCTTCTCCAGCTCCGGCGCGGTCTCGCGCTTCTCGATCTCGCCGCGGCAGCGCTCCAGCTCGGCCTCTACCTCCTCCAGCCGCCGCGCCACGCCGTTGCGGCGCTCCTCCTGCTGGCGCAGCTCGATCCAGCGCTCGGCCTCCACGCGCAACGCGGGGAGCGGCTCCAGCTGCTCGCGCAGCGGCGCCAGCTTCTCCTCGGCCGCGGCCACCTCGCGCAGCCCCGCCGTAGCGCGGTCCACGTCGCGGCGGGCGGCGGTACGGTCGCGATCCGCCGCGTCGATGGCGTGCGTCAGCTCGCGGTGGCGATCGCGCGCGGCCTGCGCCGCCTCCCACTTCGGCAGGAAGGCCTTGAGATCGGCGAGCAGCTGCTCCGTCGACTTCTGCGCCGCGTTCCACTCGTCCAGCGCGTCCTGGCTGCGCTTCGCGGCGGCGATGCGGGCGTCCACCAGCTCGTTCAGGTCGCCGATGCTGGACTTCAGCCCGCGGATCTCGGCGCGCAGCTCGGCCTTGCGCTCGCGCACCAGGTCCTGCGCGCGGCGCAGCCGCTCGTAGCCGAGCACCTGGGAGAGGAAGCGCCCGCGCTCGGCGGGGCCCATCGCCGCCAGGAACTGCAGCTCCTTCTGCCCGGTGAAGTAGGTGTTGAAGAACTCCTCGCGCGTCATCCCCAGCCGCTGCTGGAGATAGACGCTCACGCCGGCCAGCGTCGCCGCGACGGGCTGCGGGCCGCTGTCGAGGTAAACCTCGGCCGAGTGCATCGAGCGGACGACGCGGTACTCCTGCTCGCCCAGCGCGAAGCGGAGATCGACCTCCACGCGCGAGCGCGGCTGCGCGCGGGCGAAGCGGATGGTCTCGTTCGTCCCCCGCGCCGCCTGCGAGCCGTAGATGGCCCAAGCGATGGCCTCCAGGATGGTCGACTTCCCCGAGCCGTTGGGGCCGATGATCCCCGTCAGCCCGGGGCGGAAGTCGATCGCCGTGTCCGCGTGCTGGCGGAAGTTCTTCATGCGCAGCGAGACGAGGCGCATCTCAGCTCCCCTCCGCCGTGCGCTCGATGTACTCGCCGCCCATCTCCACCAGCCGCTCGGTGCTGATGTCGGGGCGCGTCGGCTTCCAGCGCCCCAGGTAGCTCTCCACCTGCTCGCGCAGCGTCTGCCGCCGCACCGGCGCGCCCGACGGGGCGCGGCGGCGCACCTCGGGGGGACGGACGTCGAGGTGGAAGTGCAGCGCCTCGGCCTTCCACTCGCGGATGCGGCGGTGGTTCAGCTCGCGCACCACCGCGCGGGGAACGTCGAGCACGACCAGGCGGATGATCTTGCTGCGGATCCCGTCCTCGATCTTCTCCACGGAGAGCCGGATCTTCTCGTCGATCTCCTGCGGCGACAGCCCCTTGGCCTCGATGCGGGGGAGGTCGAGGATGGCCCGCGTCTCCACCGGCTGGAAGTCGGCGATCCCCGTTTCCGTGTCGTAGAGGAGGAACCCCTTCGCGGTCCGCTCCTGCCAGATGAACGCCGAGGTGCGCTCGATCCCCCCCGCGTACCAGACGTTCTCGGCCAGCGGCTCGGCCATGTGGTGGTGGCCCAGCGCGACGTACGTCCACGCCTTCGGCCGGATGGCGCTCTCGGGCACCTGCGCGCCGCCGAACTCGGTGCGGTAGCGCGGCTCGCCGTCCTTCCCCATCACCTCCGCGTGGATCAGGAGGACGTTGTGCTTCGCCTTCGGGTCCGGCTCCATCACCGTCTGGTGCTCGGCGGCCAGGGAGACGTGCGGCATGCACAGCACCGACGTCTCGATCTCCGGCAGCACCACCGCGCGGCATTCCTCGTAGACCACGTGCAGGTTCTCGATCTCGCGGAAGAGCGAGAGGATGTTCCCCGTGTCGGCCGAGCGCGGCGAGTCGTGGTTGCCTGCGATCATCACCACTGGCGTGCCGGGGAGGCGCTCGGAGAGGACGGAGAACTGGCGGAACGCCTCGGCGATGGCGGTGTTGCTGGGGCGCACGGTGTGGAACACGTCGCCGGCCACCACCACCAGGTCCGGACGCAGCTCCACGACCCGCGCCACGGCGTGGCGGAAGGCCTGGGCCACGTCGGCCTCGCGCTGGTTCACGCCGCGGCTGGTGACGCGGTGGTAGGCGCGGTACCCCAGGTGCAGGTCGGCCAGGTGTGCGATCTTCACGGAACCCTGCGGCGAACGGTTACTGCGGATGAACGGTGGCGTCCGGACGATTGCTGATACACCGGAAGTGAGCGGGGTGTGCGCGCGGCGCGGGACGGCGGCTTCGCGCGCGCGTCTGGCGCGCGGGCGCGCGGGCGGCTAGATCATCCGGGCGTGCGTCGCGTGCCCGGAATCGTACCGCGGCGGGCGCCGCGCGGCAACGGGAGAACGGAGGGCACGGGCGAGGGTATCTCCCTTTCCCGCCCGATGGCAGCGACGTGCGAGGCGGACTCTCGCCCCCTGATGGATACCAAGATGGCCGAGCCGAAGAAAAAGAAGAAGAAGCGCACCGCGGCGGAGATGCACCGCACCGTGCAGGACCAGGTGCAGGCGCTCCCCTTTGCCGTGCAGCACCTGGAGAAGGAGGGGAAGAAGACGCAGGCGTTCATCGTGAAGTACCTCACCGGCCCGGTGCTGCGGCTGGTGAACAAGCTGATGAACCGCACGCGCTACAAGGGCACCGAGGGCGCCAAGCTCAAGCAGAGCGAGCAGATGAAGCGCCACCTGGAGCAGCGCCAGAAGGCCGCCGAGTACATGCAGGGCGAGCTGCGGAAGATGCAGAAGCGCGCGCAGAAACGCGGCGGCGGCCCCGGCAAGCCGCGGTGATCCGCACGCACGAGCGAAGCCCCCGCCGGACGACGATCCGGCGGGGGCTTCGGCGTTTCCGGGGGCGATAAAGAACACACTTGACTGGGGGATGCCGGCCGATTATCCTGTGCACCTTTCAGTTCCCAACCGGCCCTCGCGTTCTCGATCGCGGCGGCCGCATTCAACACCCGGTGCGCCCGAGCGCGCGATCCGGATGACGACGAGCGCACGTGAACCCCAGGATTTCGCGAGCTCCCGCCACCGGACCGCGGGAGCACATCCCGATCCCGGCCTACAGCCGGGAGGTGCGCGGCTATCACGGCTGCGACTGGCGAATCGCCGAGCGCCTGCTGGCCGGCGACGCGTTCGTCTCCAGCGCCAACGCATGGGACTGGCTGGGCGACGGCATCTACTTCTGGGAGTACGGCCCCGACCGCGCGCTCCGCTGGGCCGAGGCCTCGAAGCGGATCGAGAAGCCTTCGATCGTCGGCGCGATGATCCAGCTCGGCCGCTGCTTCGACCTCCTCGACACCCGGTTCACGCGCGAGCTGCGAGGGTTCTACGGCAAGCTGCTGAAGGAAGAAGTCACACTGCCCGGAAACCGCGGCAAGGGGCGCTTTCTGGATCGTGCGGTCATAGAAGCATACTTGATCCGCGCGCAGGAGATGGGTACAGTCTACGACACGGTGCGAGGAGCGTTCGTAGAAGGCGAGCCGATCTATCCTGGCTCCGGACTGTTCATGGAAACTCACATCCAGATCGCGGTACGGAATCCGCAGAGCATCCTCGGCGTGTTTCGGCCGCCTATACGGCCAAGCTTGGAGAGTGACCAATGACTCGACGCCGTAGAATTCCTCTTGTAGATCCCCCACCCGAGAACCCGGGCGTGGAAGGACTTGCTCGTGTCTCGGAATCGCTCAAACGCATGAGCAGAGAAGAACTCTCCGCGCTCTTCGTCCGCGCCGGCATCTACACGCCGGATGGGCAGCTGACGCGCAAGTACGGAGGGACGGCTGATCCGGAGGAGTCCAGCGCGGCCGCGTGAGGCATCTCGATCTCGAAATCATGGCAAGCGAAGGGCGCCGCCGGGGTGAGTTTCCCGTGCGGCGCCCTTTCTGTCCCCTGTCCCCTCACCCCTGCGGTTCTACGCCTGCCCCGACTTGAGCAGCCCCGTGTCCAGCGCGAGGCGCACCAGTTCGCTGCGGTGGCTCAGGCCGAGCTTCTGCATCAGCCGCGCACGGTAGGTGTCCACCGTCTTCGGTGACAAGTAGAGCTTCTTGCCGATCTCGCCGCTGCTGTAGCCCTCGGCGGTGAGCGCCAGCACCTCGCGCTCGCGCTCGCTCAGCTTCTCCAGCGGGCCGGCCTCGCCCTTCTGCTCGGCCAGCTTGTACTGGCGCAGCAGCAGCTTGGTGGCGTTCGGGTACAGGAACACCTCGTCGCGCGACACCGTCTGGATGGCGCGGATCAGGTCCTCGTCCGCGCTGGTCTTGCGCACGTAGCCGCTGCCGCCGGCCTCGAGCACGGGGAGCAGGTACTCCTCCTCGGCCTGGCTGGTGAGCACCAGCACCCGCGCGCCCAGCCCCAGCTCGCCGATCTTGCGAGTGGCCTCGA
Organism: Longimicrobium sp.; assembly: GCA_036377595.1. Taxonomy (NCBI): domain Bacteria; kingdom Pseudomonadati; phylum Gemmatimonadota; class Longimicrobiia; order Longimicrobiales; family Longimicrobiaceae; genus Longimicrobium; species Longimicrobium sp. Next base: position 101,695 of record DASUYB010000014.1, read on the forward strand.
GCCCGCCGATCCCCGGCATGGCCAGGTCCATCACCACCACGTCGGGGCGCAGCAGGCG
>DASUYB010000015.1 GCA_036377595.1 Longimicrobium sp.
CCCGGCTCGCTGTACGCGCCGTCGCCGCGCGAGCTGCCCGAGCGCGTGCCCGGGCCGGAGTACCCGGCACACTGCATCGTGCGGCAGGTGCGCGCGAACGGCATCCTGTATTTTCGCGACCGCTCGATCTTCCTGAGCGAGCTGCTGATCGGCCAGCACGTCGCGCTGGAAGAGATCGCCGACGGCATCTGGTCGATCTACTTCTACAAGCTGCTGCTGGCCCGGTTGGACGAGCGCAGCTTCGCGCTGTCCTGAGCTCTCTTTTCCCGTGGGGCTGCTGACGCGTCCCTCGGGAAAAGTCGAAAAAACGAACCGTGGTGAACCGCGTCAGCACCGTGAGGAGGTGTCAACCATCCTCCCGGTCTGAAGTGTCAAGCGTCATCCCGGTTGCTCAGACGCCGCCGCGCGTGACGTGATGCAGAGAACCGCCGAGATGGCTGGCGCGGCGGTGGCCCGGCGCCGTTGGCCACAGTAGTATCGTGGCCTACGGCGCGCGCAGCCCGTTTTGGCGTCTCAGCGCCAAACACGCCCAAACCTTGCAGTTCTTCCGCTCCATCTCGTGCAAATGCGAAGGGCGGCACCCGGAGACCCGGATGCCACCCTCGCCACGCTCCCACCCTTCGCCCCAAGCAGACCAGTTACGCCGCCTGCTCCTCGCGCATCTTGCAGTCCAGGCAGTACCGGGCGTGCGGGAGCGCCTCGAGCCGCGCGAACGGGATCGGGTTGCCGCACGAATGGCAGATGCCGAACTCCTCGGGGCTGTTGTACAGCCGCCGCAGCGCCTCTTCCACGCGGTACAGGTACCGGCCTTCCTTGCTGGCGAACAGGAACGACTTCTCGCGCTCCATGGCGTCCGTGCCCTGGTCGGCCATGTGGAACGAGTAGCTGGAGAGGTCGTTGTCGGCGCTCTCGCGCGTGAGCTTGCTCTGCTCCGCGAAGCGGCCGAGCGAACGCAGGGTCTTGTCGCGCTCCCGCAGGAGCAGGCGCTCGATCGCTTCGAGCTCGGTCCGATCCATTCGCTTGTCTCGCTGCAGCGTGTTGCTGGGCATGGATGCGTCTTGGGCGTGGAGGTGCTCGGGCGAGGAGAGGCGCCGCGTGTCACGCGCCGGGCTATCCGGGGGAACCCCGAAATCTAGCGAGATTCCGGCGTTATGTACACCGTTGGGTCCAACTGGTTTCCACGCCGTTCACGGTGTTCCCGACCGGCCGGCGGAGAGCCGCGTCACAGTCCCGACAAACGCCGCGCGCCCGGGCCTCACGAGACCGGGGCGCGCGCTCATTCACCGTCGATCGGCGGCTTACCGGCCGAAGACGATGCGGGCGATGTCGTTGCCGTTGGCCCAGATCATCAGCGCCACCACGATCACCAGCCCCACCTGCGACAGGCGGATGCGCGCCTCGATGGAAAGCGGCCGGCCGCGCACCGCCTCGAAACCCAGGAACATCAGGTGCCCGCCGTCGAGGATGGGGATGGGCAGCAGGTTCAGCACCGCCAGGTTCACCGAGAAGAGCGCCAGGAAGGTGAGCCACACCTCCAGCCCCATCGCGGCCGTCTGCCCCGACGCCTCGCCGATGGACAGCAGGCCGCCCATGTTGCGCGGCGAGATCTCGCCGGTGAACAGCTTCTTCAGGATCCCCACGATCAGCACCGACGCGTTCCACGTCGAGCGCGCGCCGATCCGCACCGCCGTGCCCACCGACGCGGGGCGATGCTTGTCGGGCATCGGCCCCGGCGCCGCGCCGATCTTCCCCACCGTCACCCGCTCGCCCAGGGCGTTGGTGTCGGGCGACGACGTGGGGGTGACGGTGAGCGCCAGCGGCTTGCCGTCGCGCTCCACCACCAGCGGCAGCGGCTTGCCGCCGTGGGTGTGGATGATGGCGACCAGCTGGTCCCACGAGTGCACGGGTTGCCCGCCCGCCTGCGTCACCCGGTCGCCCGGCCTGATCCCGGCGCGCGCGGCCGGCAGCCCGGTGATCACCTCGCCGATGATCGCCGGCCGGTAGGGGAGGAGCTGGTTCAGCATCTGCCGGCGCGGCTTCCTGGCCGCGGGCAGGTTCAGCGTCACCGGCGCCGCGTCGGAGAAGCGCAGCTGCACCGGGCCGGCGGGCGCCTTCCGCAGCGCGTCGTACACGTCCTCCCACACCGTCACCGGCTTCGTCCCCACCTGCGTGAGCGTGGCGCCGTCGGGAACCACCGCCAGCTCGCGCCCCGGGCCCGCCAACTCCGCCGCGGGCGCGATGGAGACGCGCGTCACCGGCGTCACCGGCTCGCCGTAGATCAGTGGGAGGGTGGTGAAGACGGCGAAGGCGAACACCAGGTTCATGATCACCCCGGCGGTGATCACCAGCGCGCGCGCCCACAGCGGCTTGGAGTCGAAGGTGCGCTCGGGGTCGACGACGTAGCCCTCGCCGCTTCCCTCCAGCGCCTCGGCGGCCTCGTCGTCCTCCATCCCCGCCATCTTCACGTAGCCGCCCAGGGGGATGGCGGAGACGACGAACTCCGTCTCGCCGACGCGGAAGCCGGCCAGGCGCTTGCCGAAGCCCAGCGAGAAGCGGGGCACCTGGATGTTCACCGCCTTGGCGGCGAAGAAGTGCCCCAGCTCGTGGACCAGGATCAGGAGCGAAAGACCGACGACGGTCGAGACGATTGTCAGCACGGGGCCAGCCTCTGCACGAATTCCTCGGTGGTGCGCCGCGCCCGGGCGTCTGCCTCGAGCACGTCCTGCAGCGTTCGGGCCTCGGCGACGGGGCAGCGCTCCAGCGCGTCCGCGATCGCCTCGGCGATGCCGGGAAAGCCCAGCCGCCCGGCCAGGAAATGCTTCACGGCGATCTCGTTCGCCGCGTTGTAGACGGCGGGCGCCGTCCCCCCCGTCCGCCCCGCCTCGACGCCGAGCGCGAAGGCGGGGAAGCGGTCCCCGCGCACGGGCTCGAAGGTGAGCGTCCCCGCGGCGACGGGATCGAAGCGGCGGCACGCGTACGGCAGCCGCCCCGGATACGACAGGGCATAGACGATGGGGATCTCCATCGTGGGGAACCCCATCTGCGCCAGCACCGACCCGTCCACCATCTCCACCATGCTGTGGATGATGGACTGGGGATGGACGACGGCCTCGATACGCTCGTACTCCACGCCGAACAGGAAGTGCGCCTCGACGACCTCCAGCGCCTTGTTGGCCAGCGTGGCCGAGTCGATGGTGATCTTGGCGCCCATGTCCCACGTGGGGTGCCGCAGCGCGTCCGCCGGCGTCACCCCGGCCAGCGCCTCGGCCGGCCAGTCGCGGAACGGGCCGCCGCTGGCGGTCAGCACGATCCGCCGCACGTCCTCGACCCGCGCCCCCTGCAGGCACTGCAGGATCGCGCTGTGCTCGCTGTCGACGGGAATGAGCTCTCCCCCGCCCTGCCGCGCCGCCTCCAGCACCAGCGGCCCGCCGCACACCAGCGACTCCTTGTTCGCCAGGGCGACCCGCTTCCCCGCCCGCAGCGCGGCCAGCGTGGGCTCCAGCCCCGCCGCGCCCACCAGCGCGTTGAGGACGACGTCGGCGTCGGGGTGCGTCGCCGCGTCCAGCAGCGCCTGCCGCCCCGTCGCCCACTGCGTCCCCGTCTCGCACCCGGCGGGGAGGTCCCCGTCCACGACGACGGCAAGGGAGGGGCGATACCGGCGCTCGAGCGCCGCCAGCGCGTCGCCGCTGCGGTGCGCGGTGAGCGCGACGGCGCGGAAGCGGTCGGGGTGCTGGTCCAGCACCGCCAGCGCGCTCCGCCCGATGGAGCCTGTGGCGCCCAGGATGGCAACGCCCTTCATCTCGCTCAGGGGCTCACCACCAGCATGAAGAACCCGTAGGCGACCGGCAGGGTGAAGAAGAGCGAGTCGAAACGGTCCAGCGCGCCGCCGTGTCCCGGCAGCAGGCGACCCGAGTCCTTTACCCCCACGTCGCGCTTGAGCAGCGACTCGCCGAGATCCCCCACCTGCGCGGCGACGGAGATCAGCAGCCCGAAGACCGCGGCCTCCACCATCCCCACCTGCCAAGTCCCGAAGCGCGCCAGCAGGAGAGAGTACCCCACGGCGGTGATCGGGGTGCCGATGACCGCCCCCAGCGCGCCGGCCACCGTCTTCCCCGGGCTCACCTTCGGGATGAGCTTCCGCTTCCCCCAGAGCCGCCCGGCGAAGTAGGCGTAGGTGTCGCTGAGCCAGGTGAGCACGACGGGAAAGAGGAGGATGGCCGTGCCGTGCAGGCTGCTCTCGATCCCCGGGAGATGGCGGAGGAAGAGCGCGAACATCAGCAGCGACGGATACACCGCGCCCATGATGGTCACGGCCACGGAAAGGAGCGGCTCGCCCGCCACCCCGCGCTGCCAGATGGCCGCCGTCAGCGCGGCGAGGACGATGGCGACGACGGCGCCGTACAGCAGCGGCGTGTCCACCCCCCGCGCCGGCTCGACCGCGGCGACGGCGATCAGCCCGGCCGCGCCGACCATCCCCACCACCGCCAGGCCGAAGGCGCGCTTGAGCTCGGCCATGCGGAAGAGCTCGCGGGTGGAGAGGACGGCGCAGAGCGCCAGCAGCGCGGCCAGCACCCAGCCGCCCAGGTACATGGCAGCGACCGCGATGGGAATGCCCACCGCGGCCACCGCAACGCGCGTCGCAGTCTCGGAACGAGCCAAACCCGGACTCTCCGGAAGTGTCTTGGAAATCAGGTCGCCAGCACGCGGCCGAAGCGCCGCTCGCGCCGCTGGTACTCGAGCAGCGCCTGGTAGAAGTGCTCGCGGGTGAAGTCGGGCCAGAGGACGGGCGTGACGTACAGCTCGGTGTACGCCAGCTGCCAGAGCATGAAGTTGGAGATGCGCAGCTCGCCCGAGGTGCGGATCAGCAGGTCGGGATCGGGGTCGCCCGGCGTGTACAGGTGCTCGGCGAAGAGCGCCTCGTCGATCTCGCCCGGCATCAGCGTGCCCTCGCGCACCCGCTCGGCCAGGCGCCGCGCCGCGTGCACGATCTCGGCGCGCGAGCCGTAGCTGATGGCGAGATTGAGCTTCAGCTTCGTCCCCCCGCGCGTGTGCTCGACGATGGAGTCGATGGCGGCGCGGGTACGCGGCCCCAGGTGGTGCAGCTCGCCCACGGCGTGCACCTCGACCCCCTTCTCCCTCAGCTCGCGACGCTCCTTGCGCACGTACAGCTCCAGGAGCGTCATCAGCGCGGCCACCTCGCCCTTGGGCCGGTGCCAGTTCTCCTGGCTGAAGGCGAAGAGGGTCAGCACCTCCACCCCGGCGTCGCCCGCGGCCTCCACTGCCTCGCGCACGGCGCGCATCCCCGCGCGGTGCCCGAACTCGCGCGGGCGGCCGCGCTCGCGCGCCCAGCGGCCGTTTCCGTCCATGATCACGGCCACGTGCCGCGGCACCGGGCCGTTCAGGCGAAGCTGCTGGAGGAGGTCTGGCGACATGCGGGGAAGATGGACCGGGGCGACGGGTTTGTCAAAGCAAGTAGTCTGCGCAACAGAAGTGCGAAAGTGCGAAAGTGCGAAAGTGCGAAAGTGCGAAAGTGCGAAAGTGCGAGAGTGCGGGGTTCACGCCGGAACCAGCGCACTTTCGCACCTTCGCACTCTCGCACCGCGCGAAGCGCCTAGACCTCCATCACCTCGGCTTCCTTGTGCTTCAGGATCTCCTCGATCTTCGCGATGTACTGGTCGGTCAGCTTCTGCACCTCGCCCTGCTCGCGGCGCACGTCGTCTTCCGACAGCCCCTCGTCCTTCTGCCGGTGCTTGATCTCGTCGTTGGCGTCCTTGCGCGCGTGGCGCACGGCAACCCGCGCCTCCTCGGCCAGCTTGTGCAGCAGCCGCACGTACTCCCGGCGCCGCTCCTCGGTCAGCGGGGGGATGGGGATGCGGATGATCTGCCCGTCGTTGCTGGGATTGAGCCCCAGGTCGCTCTCCTGCAGCGCCCGCTCGACGGCCTTGATCAGCGAGCGGTCCCACGGCTGGATGGTCAGCAGCCGCGGCTCGGGGGCGCTGACGGTGCCCACCTGGTTCAGCGGCACCTTGCTGCCGTAGGCCTCCACGCGCACGGTGTCGAGCAGCGCGGTGCTGGCCTTGCCGGTGCGCACGGCGGCGAACTCGCGCCGCAGGGACTCCAGCGCGCCCTCCATCCGCTGCTTGGCTTTCTGTAGGCTGGCCATGGGATTCGTCGGTCCGGGTCAGTCAGTCGATCGGGATGGATTCAAACTCCGGGACTGCACCGAAAGCGCGCGAGGCGCCGCCGGCGCACTCACGCACTTCCGCACTCACGCACCGTGTCGGCTACGGATGGACCAGCGTGCCGATCCGCTCGCCGCGCACCACGCGCGCGATGGCGTCGGGCGCCTCGAGCGAGCAGACGATCAGCGGCGTGCCGTTCTCCTTGCACAGGCTGAGCGCCGCCGCGTCCATCACCCCCAGCTCCTTCGACAGCGCGTCGAGGAAGGAGATCTCGGGGATGAAGGTGGCCGACGGGTCCTTGGCCGGGTCGGCGGTGTAGACGCCGTCGACCTTGGTGGCCTTCACGATCACGTCGGCCTCCATCTCGATCCCCCGCAGCACCGCGGCGCTGTCGGTGGAAAAGTACGGGTTGCCGGTGCCGCCCGCAAAGATCACCACCCGCCCCTTGTCGAGGTGGCGCAGCGCGCGGCGCCGGATGTACGGCTCGGCCAGCTGCTCCATGCGGATGGCGGTCAGCACCCGCGTCTCGGTGCCCTTGCGCTCGAACCAGTCCTGCAGCGCCAGGGCGTTGATCACGGTGGCCAGCATCCCCATGTAGTCGGCGTTCACCCGGTCCATCCCCTGCTGGCTGGCCAGGGTGCCGCGCACGATGTTGCCGCCGCCGATCACCAGCCCCAGGCTCACGCCCATGTCGTGGACCTGCTTGATCTCGTCGGTCAGCCGGTCCACCACGGGCGGCGAGATGCCGGACTTCTGCTCGCCCGCCAGCATCTCGCCGCTGATCTTCAGCAGCACGCGCCGGTACTTCAGCGCGCCCGCGCCGTCGGCCGACGGCGCGGCTGCCGGGTTGCCGGCCATGGGGATGGCGGCCGCCCCGCTCACTGCTCGCCGAGCGCGAAGCGGGCGAAGCGCCGCACCTCGATCTTCTCGCCGGTGCGGGCCGACGCGTCGGTCACCAGCTGGCCGACGGTGATGTCGGGGTTCTTCACGAACGGCTGCTCCAGCAGCGCCTGCTCGGCATAGAACTTCTCCAGCTTGCCGTCGACGATCTTGTTCCAGATCTGCTCGGGCTTGCCGCTCTCCCTGGTCTGCTCCAGGTACACGGCGCGCTCGCGCTCCACCAGGTCGGCCGGGAAGTCCTCGCGCCGCACCGCCACGGGGCTGGCCGCGGCGATGTGCATGGCGATGTCGCGCACCAGCCCCTGGAAGTCGGAGTTGCGGGCCACGAAGTCGGTCTCGCAGCCCACCTCCACCAGCACGCCGATCCGGCCGCCCATGTGGATGTAGCTGCCGACCGCGCCCTCCCGGGTCTCGCGCTCGGCGCGCTTGGCCGCCTTGGCGGCGCCCTTGGCGCGCAGGATGTCGATCGCCCGCTCCATGTCGCCGCCCGCCTCGTTCAGGGCGCCCTTGCACTCCATCATCCCCGCGCCGGTGCGGTCGCGGAGCTCCTTCACGTCCTTCGCGGAAATCTCGGCCATCCCAGTCCTCGTCCGGTTCAGTCGGTTGGTTCGATCGTCAGAAAGCCCGCGGGGCGGGCTGAAAAAACGGGGCCACGAGCGCGTGAGAGCGCCGGTGGCCCCGGATGCTGCCGCGGTCCGGCCGTCGGCGCGGGCGTTACTCGGCGGCGCCCTCGTCGGCCCCGCCGGTGGCACCCGGCGCGGCGCCCTCGCGCGGACGGCGCTTGCGGCGCGGGCGGCGGCGGCGGCCGCGGTCGTCGTCGGCCGGCGCGCTGCTGCCGGTCTCGGTGCTGTACACGGTGACCTCGGCCTCGTCGGCGGCGCGGCGGGCCTCGGCCGGCATGGCGGCGCGGGCCTCGATGATCGCGTCGGCGATGGCGCCGGTGATCACGCTGACCGAGCGGATGGCGTCGTCGTTGCCGGCGATGGGCACCGTCAGCACGTCGGGGTCGGCGTTGGTGTCGGCGATGGCGATGACCGGGATCCCCAGCTTGTTGGCCTCGGAGATCGCGATCTTCTCCTTCTTGGCGTCGACCACGAACAGCGCGCCGGGAACGCGGGCCATGTCCTTCACGCCGGCCAGGTACTTCTCCAGCCGCTCGCGCTCGCGGTCGAGCATCAGGCGCTCCTTCTTGGTGTAGAAGTCGAAGGCGCCCTCCTCCTGCCCGCGCTCCAGCTCGCGCATCCGGCGGATCTGCTTCTTCTGCGTGGTGAAGTTGGTGAGCATCCCGCCCAGCCAACGCTCGGTCACGTGGAACGAGCTCGACCGCTCGGCCTCGCTCTGGATGACCTGGCGGAGCTGCTTCTTGGTGCACACGAACAGCACGCGGTCGCCGCGGCTGATCACGTTGCGCACCAGCTCCTGCGCCAGCTCGATCTGGCGGAGGGTCTTCTTGAGGTCGATGATGTAGATGCCGTTCCGCTCCGCGAAGATGAACTTGCGCATCTTCGGGTTCCAGCGGGAGGTCTGGTGCCCGAAATGGACACCGGCTTCGAGAAGCTCCTGGATGCTCGGCTGAGCCATGGTGCGGTACCTGCACGGATTCGGGTTTGCCGGGGCCGCAACCGTGCGGCCCCGCCTCCACCGCCGTCATCCGGCGCCCCGACCGCGTGGTTCACGCGGCACCCGCGGCGTCGTCGGGCGGTGTGTGAGTTGGAAGTGCGACGGGATTCGGCGCCGCGCGGCCGAGCGACGGAAGTCGCCCAGCCGCACAGAGCCACGCTCCCGACTAGCGCTTGGAGAACTGGAACCGCTTGCGGGCGCCCGGACGGCCGGGCTTCTTCCGCTCCACCTCGCGCGGGTCGCGGGTGAGCAGCTCCTCGGCGCGCAGGCGCGGGCGGAACTCCTCGTTCACCTGCAGCAGCGCGCGGGCAAGGCCCAGCTGGATGGCGTCGGCCTGGCCGCGGAGACCGCCGCCGTTGACCGTCACCTTCACGTCGAACTGCCCCTCGGTCTCGGTGGCCGCCAGCGGGCGGGTGGCCGACTGCCGCAGCACGTGGCGCGGCAGGTACTGCTCGAGGGAGCGGCCGTTCACCTCCCAGTTCCCCGTGCCGGGGCGGAGGTAGACGCGCGCGACCGACGTCTTGCGGCGGCCGATGGCGTGGTACTGTTCGGTAGCCATTCCAGGGTGCTCAGATGTTGAGGGGTTCCGGGTTCTGCGCCGCGTGCGGGTGCTCGGGCCCCGCATACACCTTGAGCTTCTGGCGCATCTGCCGCCCCAGCGCGTTCTTCGGCAGCATTCCCTTCACCGCCAGCTCCACCACCCGCTCGGGGTGCTTGGCCAGCATCTCCTTGAAGGGGATGAACTTCTCGTGGCCCATGTACCCGCTGTGGCGGAAGTAGGTCTTCTGGTCGGCCTTGTTTCCGCTCAGCTGCACCTTGTCGGCGTTCACGACGACCACGTAGTCGCCGGTGTCGAGGTGCGGGGTGTAGGTCGGCTTGTGCTTGCCGCGGAGGATGCGCGCCACCTCGGTGGCCACGCGGCCCAGGATCTTGCCGGCGGCGTCGACCACGTACCACTTGTGCTCGATCTCGCCCGCCTTGACGGAATACGTCTTCATGACACTCCGCTTTGCAGCCGCGCCCCACCGTGCGCGCCGCGCCTGCCGGCCACCGGGCCGGCACTGGATGGTATGAAAAAATCGCCGCCCCGGCGTACCCGAGGGCGGAAGGCGTGGTCGGGACAGACAGGTACGATACCCAAATCTCCCAGTTCTGTCAACCCGCGGCGGGCAATCAGGACGCGGAGACGAGCCACTCCTTCACCAACCGGGTCAGATCGTTGAAGGTGAGTTCCTCCACGCGCAAGTCGGTCTTCGACGCCAGCCTCGGCAAGCGAGCGACGAAGCGGAGATAACGCTCGTGAACGATCCCACCGCTCGGCATGGGCAACCCCGGCCGCCACGTAGCCAGGGCATCACGAACAGCGCGTATCAGCTCAGCCTCTCCGCCGTTGTGGGCGCGGATGTCCTGTCCCGCGATGTCGCTGCAGAACTGCTGATAGCGATATCGTTCGCGATCGAAGATGAGGCACGCCTTGGCTCGGTGACGCCCGCCGCCGTAGTACTTTGCTCCGAGAAACAGGCCGAGTTCCAGCGGCATGTTGAACCGCGGAAGGCCGGATCTCGCGTCCAGTTCCGTGCGCGAGAGGTCGTGGATCCCGTACCTCGACTCGCCGATCACGCGGACCAGTTTCCCGAACCGTACTTCGCTGCCGTCGTCGAGTTCCAGCGCCGAGCGCGGTACGAATCCACAGTACTGCACCGCGAAGACGAGCGCCCGGAACAGCGGCTGGTAATCGCCGTCGAATGGGCAGTTGATGAAAACGCTGGCATTGTAATCCATGCCTCATCACCCGGTCGCGGAGGATTCATTCTCATCCCATCGGCAAGCTGCGTAGCTGTGTATCTCGCCATGCCGGCAATCACCGCGAGAGGTACAGTTCTACCGCTCCCCTGCCGGACCGCTCTGCTTTGCGCTCCGTCGCGCGGCGGCTCGTTCGCGCCTTTCTTACCGCCTCGGCGAGTCGGTCCTCCTCCAGCACTTCCAGCACCGCGCGCCTGGCCTGCTCGACCGTGAAATGCGTCGGCGGACAGGCAGGCTCCAGGATCGGTGCGTACTGCTTCTTCTTCCTCGCCATGCACGGCCTCCACGTGGCTGGTCCGGGAGAAAATCTAAACGAGGTGAATGGCGCTGCGGAAGGCGGCGTGAGAAAGCGGCCAGCGGGGGGACAGACTCGCCGATCGCGTGATGCGCGGATCGTAGGAATCCAGCTGGGGCGCGGCTTTTCGACCGCGTCGATCACGCCGCGTGTGAGCCTTCCGTGGCGATGGATGCGGGCTCGTCGCCGGCGTGGTCGGGGGCGGGGGCGGGAAGGGTGAAGCGGATGGTGGTGCCACGGCCGAGCTGGCTCTCGGCGCAGACGGCGCCGCCGTGGCCCTCGACCATGTGCTTGACGATGGCCAGCCCCAGCCCCGTGCCGCCCTCCTCGCGCGAGCGGGCGGCGTCGGCGCGGTAGAAGCGCTCGAAGATCCGGGGGAGATGCGCCGAGGGAATGCCCGCGCCATCGTCGCTCACCTCCACCGTCACCCACGCGGGGTGATCGGCGGCGGCCAGTGCGTCCCCGCGGCGGGGGGCCTCGGCGGCGGAGGTGGCGGCGGGGCGCGCGCGGACGGCGATCTCGCCGCCGTCGGAGACGTAGCGGAGCGCGTTGCTGAACAGGTTGCTCAGGATCTGCCGCAGCGCGGCGGGGTCGGCCCACACGAACTCGGCCTCGTGGGGGACGTCGACGGTGAGCCGGGCCTGCTTGCGGGCGGCGGCGTCGCGGAAGCCGCCCCACGCGTCGGCCGCCATCTCGGCGACGGAGACGATCTCGGGCTGCACCCGCCATCCCCCCGACTCCAGGCGCGACAGGTCCAGCAGGTCGTCGACGATGCGCTGCAGCCGCTCGGCGTTGTCCTTCACCGTCGCCGCGAATCGCCCGCGCAGCTCGGACGGGAGGTCGGGGTCGAGGAGCGTCTCGCTGTAGCCGCGGATGGCGGTGAGGGGCGTCTTGAGCTCGTGCGACGCGTTGGCCACGAAGTCGCGGCGCACGTCCTCGAGGCGGCGCAGCTGCGAGACGTCGAGGAACACCATCACCGCGCCGCCGGCGGGGAGCGGCTGGGCGGTGGCGAGCAGGCTCCGTCCGGCCACGGTGAGCTCCGTGGCCGGCACCGCCTCTCCGCCGACCACGCGTCCCACCATCTCCAGGAACCCCTGCCGCCGCGCCACCTGCTCGGGGGTGATGCCGCGCGGATCGGCGGAGAGCGCGAACATCTCGCGCGCGGCGGGGTTGGCGCGGCGCACGCGCCCCTGCGGGTCGACGGCGATCACGCCCTCGGACATGGCGTCGATCAGCGCCTGCATCTCCGCGCGCTCGCCCTCCAGCTGCCCCAGGCGGCGCTGCAGCTCGCCCGCCAGGTGGTTGAGCGAATCGGCCATCTCCGCCAGCTCGTCGCGGCCGCGGGTGCGGGCGCGCTGGGCCAGGTCGCCGGCCGCCATCGCCCGCGCGGCCTGGGTGATCTGGCGCAGCGGGTGGGTGACGACGCGGCTGAAGCCGGCGGAGAGGAGCCCCGTCAGCACCAGCGCGATCACCCCCACGCCGAAGATCCCGCGCTGCACCCGCGTGACCGCGCGGTTCACCTCGCGCAGGGGAACGGAGACGCGGATGATCATCCCCGTCGACGCGGGGACGGCGAGGTAGAGGTACTCCGTGCCGACGGACGCGCTCACGCGCACGGCCTCGCCCATGTGGCCGGCGAGGGCCGCGCGGACCTCGGGGCGGCCGCTGTGGTTCTCCATCGCGGCCAGCGCGGGGCCGTCCTTCTCCGAATCCCCACGCACCACGCCGTCGCGGCCGATGATGGTGATGCGGCGGCGGGTGATGCCGCCCAGCCAGTCGGCCAGCGAGTCGGGGTCGAGCTGCGGGTTGGCCTCCTCGAGGGTGCGGACCAGCGCCAGCTCGCGCCCCATGTCGTCGGCCACCATCCCGGTGAGGTGGCGGCGCAGCATGGAGCCCACACCCAGCGTCAGCGCCACCACCACGGCGGCGATGACGGCGAGGTAGCTCAGGAAGAGCTTCTGGTCGGCGCGAAGGTGCACGGGACGGAAGTGCGAGAGTGCGAGAGTGCGAAGGTGCGAGAGTGCGTCGATGCGGTTGTATCCTACACGCCCGAAGGGCCGGCGAGAATCCCGTCGATTCTCCCGGCCCTTGGACTTGTCACCTGCGTACGCGCCGGAAGGTACTTTCGCACCTTCGCACCTCGCACTTTCGCAACTCGCCTGCGTCAGCGCGGCGGGTCGGTGCGAAAGCGATAGCCGAAGCCGCGCACCGTCTCCACCCACTCGGCCTGGTCTCCCAGCTTGTTGCGGAGCCGCTGCACGTGCATGTCGACCGTGCGCGTGGCGATGTTGGCCGTGACCTCCCACACCGCCTCGAGCAGCTGGCGGCGGCTCTGCACGCGGCCGCGGCGCTCCATCAGCGTCAGCAGCAGGCGGTACTCGGTGGGCGTCAGGTCCAGCTCGCGGCCGTCCACCTCGGCCCGCGCGGCGCCGGTGTCGACGGTGAAGGGGCCCACCCGCACCACCTTGCCGCCCTTTCCCGCCGGCGGCGCCTGCTGCACCCGGCGCAGCACCGCGCCCACGCGCAGGATCAGCTCCTGCGGCGAGAACGGCTTGGCCACGTAGTCGTCGGCGCCGAGCCTGAGGCCGGTGATGCGGTCCTGCTCCTCGCGCCGCGCGGTCAGCAGGATCACCGGGATCTCCTGCGTCTCCGGCCGCCTGCGCAGCTCCTCCAGCACCTGCAGCCCCGACATCCCCGGGAGCATCAGGTCCAGCACCACCAGGTCCGGCCGCTCCAGCTCGGCGGCGCGGATGGCCTCGGGGCCGCTGGACGCGGTGCGCACCCGGTACGACTCGCGCGCAAGGTGATAGGCGACGAGCGCGGAGATGTCGGGCTCGTCGTCGACCACCAGGATGTGGGCGTTGGTCATCGTGGGCGTATGGGGCCGCGCGGAGCCGGCGACACCGATCAGCTGGTCGGGGGCGCCGGGAAGATGCGGCTGGGCCGTGGCGGTCGGCAAGGATCACCTCCTTCGGGTTCGGGGGTGATTCTACCGGCCGGTTGTAACGACCCTGTCACGTCCGTGGATGGAGGTTGTTACGATCACAGCCGCCAGATCCGGCGCATTATGACTCGATCTCGAAAAAGGAACAGTCATACCGCTCTCAGGACTTACCGTGCATTCCCATGTTCCTGAACTGAAGAATCTCACACGGAGGGAACCGAGGGAACGGAGAACCTCCGATCGCGTTCAGTTCCTCCGTTACCTCCGTTCCCTCCGTGTGAGTCATTCTTTCGAGGAGATCAGGGGACGACGTGCACGGTCGGCTCCTCGGGCGCGGGCTCGCCCTCGGCCTCGCCGGGGGGGATGCGGTCCTTCTTCCGCCGCGCGGGCTCCTGCGTCCCCGCCTCCGCAGCGGCGGGGAGCTCGGGCGGCGGCGGCAGGTCGGCCGCGTCGACCTGCGGCGCCGCGAAGCCGTTGGGCGAGGGGAAGTCGATCAGCGGCACCCCGCCCACCTCGCTGACCTTGGCGGGAAGGACCAGCCGGAAGGTGCTCCCCTCGCCCGGCCGCGACGCCACGGTCAGGCTCCCGTCCAGCAGCTTGGCCAGGCGGCGCGAGATGGGGAGCCCCAGCCCCGTCCCCTGGTGCTGGTTGGGCTGGGAGAGCTGCACGAACTCGTCGAAGATCTTCTCGTGGTCGTCCTCGGGGATGCCGATCCCCCGGTCGGTCACGTCCACCTCCACGCCGCCGTCGTCGCGCGCACGGCAGGCCACGGTGATCGGCTTCCCCTCGCCGAACTTGATGGCGTTGGAGAGGAGGTTGAGCAGGATCTGCCGCACCCGGCGCGGGTCGGTGATCACCGTCACCGGCTCGCCTGCGTACTCCAGCGCCAGCTCGGAGCCGTGCTCGTCGGCCAGGGGGCGCACGGTGACGAAGAGGTCGTGGATCACGCCGGGGAACGTCGCCGGCTGGATCTCCAGCTCCAGCTTCCCCGCCTCGATCTTGGAGAGGTCGAGGATGTCGTTCACCAGCTCGAGGAGATGCTTGGCCGCCTTGTTGGCGCGCTCGATCCCCCGCGCCTGCTCGGGGGTGAGCGGGCCGTAGATGTTGTCGAGGAGGAGCGCGCTGTAGCCCAGGATGGCGTTGATGGGGGTGCGCAGCTCGTGGCTCATCGAGGCGTAGAAGCGGCTGCGCGCGCTCATGGCCGCCTCCAGCTCCATCTGCCGCGCCTGCAACTGCTCGTTCACCCGCTTCAGCTCCTCGCTGGTGCGCGCGAGGGAGACGGCCTGCTGCTTCAACGCCTCCTCCGCCCGCCTGCGCTCGGAGACGTCGCGCGCGATCACGGTGAACACGCGCTCGGCCTCCAGCGCCAGGCAGCTGATCGACGCCTCGGCGGGAAACTCCGCGCCGTCGGCGCGGCGGCCGGTGAGCGCCATCGCCTGCTGGGTGCGCTGCCCGCCGCGGCGCTCGGGGGTGCTCCGCGTCTCCTTGCACACCCGCTCGAGCTCCACCTCGCCGAACCCGGCGAAGAAGCGGTCGATGGTCCCCGCCAGCGCGTCGTCCTCGGAGACGCCGAACATCTCCTGCGCGGCCTGGTTGAAGAGCGTGACCACGCGGTCGTCGCCGAAGGTGATGATGGCCTCGAGCGCCGAGTCCACGATCTCGGCCATCCGCGCCTCGCTCTCCATGATCCGCGCGCGGTGCTCCAGCTCCAGCTCGCGGCGCTGGCTGCGGCGCAGCCGCTCTTCCTGGTCGCGCAGCTGCTCGGTCTTCAGGTAGAGGTCGATGAAGACGGAGACCTTGGAGCGCAGGATGTCGGGGTGGAAGGGCTTGAAGATGTAGTCGACCGCGCCCACGGAGTAGCCCTGGAAGACGAACTCGTCCTCCTTGCTGATGGCGGTGAGGAAGATGATGGGCGTGTAGCGCGAGCGCTCGCGGCGCTTGATCATCTCCGCCGTCTCGAAGCCGTTCAGCCCCGGCATCTGCACGTCGAGGAGGATGCAGGCGAAGTCCTTGCGCAGCACCGCCCGCAGCGCCTCCTCGCCGCTGGCGGCGCGCACCAGCTCGTGCCCCAGCGGCTCGAGGATGGCCTCGAGCGCCATCAGGTTCTCGGGGCGGTCGTCCACCATCAGGATGCGGGCGCGCGGCGCGCTCATGCGGCCCCCTTCCGGCACGGCGGCATGCGGCGCCCCTCGATCCCCGCCAGGTACGGCGCGATCTCCTCCATCGGCAGCACGCACGCCTCGGGAACCGCCTTGAGCGCCGACTGCGGCATCACCCGCACCTCCGACGTCGCCGGGTCCTGCACGATGGCGTGGCCGCCGCGGTCCACGATCTTCCTCAGCCCCCGCGCCCCGTCGGAGTTGGCGCCGGTCAGCACGATGCCGATGACGTCGACCCCGTAGGCGTCGGCCGCGGACGAGAACATCACGTCGATGGAGGGGCGGCTGAAGCGCACCGGCTCGTCGGTGCTGAGCGCGAAGTATCCCGGCTCGACCAGGAGATGGTAGTCGGGCGGAGCGACGTAGACGCGCCCCGGGGCGATGCTCTCCTTGTCGCTGGCCTCGGCCACGTCGAGCCGCGAGCACTCCTGCAGCAGGTCGCAGAGCAGCTCCGAGTCGCGGCTGCGGTGCTGCACGATGGCCAGGGGGATGTCGAAGCCGGGGGGGAGGCCCGACACCAGCGTGCGGAGCGCCAGCAGCCCGCCGGCGCTCACGCCCACCGCGATCAGCCGGAACCCCTGCGTGGGCCCCGACATCAGGCCACCCTCCGGTAGATCTTCTCCTTCACGTCCAGCGGCTCGTAGCGGTCTTCGTAGGTGGTGAAGCGGAGCGTCTCCTTGTTGCCCAGGCAGAGGATGCCGAGCTGCACCAGGGAGGCGTAGAACAGGTCGTGCACGCGGTTCTGCAGCTCGCGGTCGAAGTAGATCATCACGTTGCGGCACAGGATCACGTGGAACTCGGCGAACGAGCCGTCGGTGACCAGGTTGTGCTGCGAGAACACCACGTTGCGCGTGAGCGAGGGGCTGAACAGGGCGCCGTCGTACATGGCCGTGTAATACTCGCTGAACGACCGCGTGCCGCCGGCGCGGATGTAGTTCTCGGTGTACTCCTGCATCTTCTCCAGCGGGAAGATCCCGGCCCGCGCGCGATGCAGCACCACCTCGTTGATGTCGGTGGCGTAGATCCGCGTCCGGTCGTACAGCCCCTCCTCCTGCAGGAGGATGGCCATCGAGTACACCTCCTCGCCCGTCGAGCACCCGGCGTGCCAGATGCGGATGAACGGATAGGTGCGCAACAGCGGCACCACGCGGCTCCGGAACGCGGCGTAGAAGCCGGGGTCGCGGAACATGGCGGTGACGTTGATGGAGAGGTCCAGGAGGAGCCGCTCCATGGCGTCCACGTCGTGCAGGATGCGGTCCTGCAGCTGGCTCACCGTCTTCAGCCCCTCGTCGGAGATCCGCTTCCACAGCCGCCGCTTGAGCGACGAGTAGGCGTAGGAGCGGAAGTCGAAGCCGTAGTGGCGGAACACCGCCTCCAGCAGCACCTGGATCTCCACCCGCTCCAGCTCGGGCGAGTAGCCGGTGGGGGTGTCGGGCAGCCCGCCCCCGCCGCGGAGCGCGCCGCCCGCGTCGCCGCGCCGCCGCTTCAGCCGCTCGCCCTCGGCCGCCGTGCTGCTGCTCGCCTCCTTCTCCGTGGCCGCCACTGCGATCCGTGTGTCTCGTGGTGTGCCTCATCAGTTCCCGCGCCGCCGCATGCGCGCGCGTGCCGGAGAGGCGCACTGCGCAATCCTCCTGCCGTTCGGTCGCGCGAACCCCGTTCGGCGGGACGATTTCCCTTCGGTTCCCATCGATTGGGGCGAGGTGAACCCGCAGCGACCTCGCCGTCCCCTCTCGTCTACCGCGGGTCGATCACGGGCGATGATGGTGCTCGGTCCCACCCGCGGGTGATCCGGGCATTCAACCTGTTTCCACCGGGATGATTCGGCCACGGTGAACAGGATGCCTTGCCCGCCCCCGTCTACCCCGGGTTGAAACCCGAGGCTACAACGGCCCGAAGTCCGCCTTCGCGGACTCCCGCCCGGGCATCGGCGCGAACGGGCGGACATCGCCCCGCGATTCCGACCCGCGGGGTGATGCGGACGCCGCGCAAGCGTCCGCATCACCCTCCCCGATCCCCTACTCAGCACTGGGCACTGAGCACTGGGCACTCGTCACTTGTACAGCCACACCCGCATCAGCGACAGCAGCTGGTCGGTGTCCACCGGCTTGGTGATGTAGTCCGACGCGCCGGAGGAGATCGACTTCTCGCGGTCGCCCTTCATCGCCTTGGCGGTGAGCGAGATGATGGGGAGCTCGGCGAACTCGGGCATCTCGCGGATGGCCCGGGTGGTCTCGTAGCCGTCCATCTCCGGCATCATCACGTCCATCAGCACGATGTCGATGTCGGGGTTGGCCCGCAGCACGTCGACCGCGTCCTTCCCGTTCTCCGCGAACACCACCTCCATCCCCTGCCCCTCGAGCACGCTGGTCAGCGAGAAGATGTTGCGCACGTCGTCGTCCACGATCAGCACCTTCTTGCCGCTGAAGGCGCTGTCGCTGCTGTGCAGCCGCTCCAGCATCCGCCGCTTCTGCTCGGGGAGCTTGGCCTCCACGCGGTGCAGGAAGAGCGCGGTCTCGTCCAGGAGCCGCTCGGGGCTCTTGGCGTCCTTGAGGATGATGGTCTCGGCGTAGCGGCGGAGCTGCGTCTCCTCCTCGCGCGACAGCTCCTTCCCCGTGTAGATGATGATGGGAAGGTCCTGCATGGCGTCGTTCGACTTCACCTGCTCCAGCAGCTTGAAGCCGTCGGTGCCCTGCAGCCCCAGGTCCAGCACCATGCAGTCGTAGTGCTTCTCGGCCAGCTCGCGCAGCGCCTCCTCGGCCGACGCGACGGCGGTGATCTCCACGTCGTCCTCGCCCACCAGCTCGATGATGCTCTGGCGCTGCGTCTCGTCGTCCTCCACCACCAGCAGCCGCTTGACGCCGTCGGCCAGGAAGGTGGAGATGCGCTCGAAGGCGGAGTCCAGCGCCTCCTTGCTGACCGGCTTCTCCAGGTAGCTGAGCGCACCCTGCCGCAGCCCCCGCTGGCGCTTGCCGATCCCCGACACGATGTGCACGGGGATGTGCCGCGTCGCGGGCGAGTGCTTCAGCCGGTCCAGCACCGTCCATCCGTCGATCCCCGGCAGGTCGATGTCGAGGGTCACGGCGTCGGGATGGAACTCCTCCACCAGCTCCAGCCCGGTCTCGCCGTCGAGCCCCACCAGCGCCTTGAAGTGCTTCTCGCGCGCCATCTCCAGCAGGATCCGCGCGAACGCCGGGTCGTTCTCGATGATCAGCACCACGCGGTCGCCCGGCTCGATCGACGAGCGGTCGTCGTGGATCCCCACCGCCTCGGGCTCGCGCGGGCGGCGGCGGCGCTCCACCGTGGGCCCCTCGCCGGCGGCCGGCTCGGCCTCGGCGGGGCGAGGGCGCGCGCGGCGGGTGCGCGACGGGGCCGGCGCCGGCGTGGCCGCCACCGGCGAAGGCCCGCGCCCGCCGTTGCCGTTCCCCTCGCCGCCGTCGTCGTCGTCCTCGTCGGGGTGGTAGCCGTGCGGCTCGCCCGGCCACTCGCGCGGGAGGAAGAGGGTGAAGGTGCTCCCCTCGCCCTCGGCGCTCTCCACGCGGATCTCGCCGCCCAGCAGCCGCGAGATCTCGCGCGAGATGGTGAGCCCCAGCCCGGTGCCGCCGTACTTGCGGCTGGTGGTGCCGTCGGCCTGCTGGAAGGCCTCGAAGATCATCTTCTGCTTGTCGCGCGCGATGCCGATCCCCGTGTCGGCCACGGCGAAGGCCACCACCTCGTCGGCCTGGTCGAGCACGGGGTTGCCGAAGCGGCGGCTCTTGTCGGCCCGGCGCACGGTAAGGGTGACGCTTCCCTCGTGGGTGAACTTGAAGGCGTTCGACAGCAGGTTCTTGATCACCTGCTGCAGCCGCTGCCCGTCGGTCCACAGCGTCTCGGGCGCATCGGGCTCGAGGTTGACGACCAGCGCCACCCCCTTCTGCTCGGCCACGGGGCGGAAGGAGCGGTCGACGTAGCCCGCGACGTCCTGCAGGTACACGTCGGTCGGGTTGATCTCCATCTTCCCCGCCTCGACCTTCGACACGTCGAGGACGTCGTTGATCAGGTTCAGCAGGTCGGTGCCGCTGGCCAGGATGGTGTTGGCGTACTCGACCTGCTTCTCGCTGAGGTTCCCGTCCTTGTTGTCGGCCAGGAGCCGGCCCAGGATGAGCAGCGAGTTGAGCGGCGTGCGCAGCTCGTGGCTCATGTTGGCCAGGAACTCGCTCTTGTACTTGGAGCTGAGCGCCAGCTGCTCGGCCTTCTCCTCCAGCTCGCGCCGGGCCGTCTCGACCTCGGCGTTCTTCTGCTCGACCTTGCGGTTCTGCTCGGCCAGGAGGCTCGCCTTCTCCTCGAGCTCCTCGTTGACCTGCTGCAGCTCCTCCTGCTGGTCGCGCAGCGCCTCTTCGCTGGCCTTGAGGGTGCGGGCCTGCGCCTCGAGCTCGGCGTTGGTGCGGCGCAGCTCCTCCTGCTGGCTCTGCAGCTCCTTCGACTGGCTCTGCAGCTCCTGCGTGAGCTTCTGCGACTGCTCCAGCAGCTCCTCGGTGCGCATGTTGGCGGCGATCATGTTGATCACCACGCCCACGCTCTCGGCCAGCTGGTCCAGGAACACCTGGTGGATCTGCGAGAAGGGGTTGAACGAGGCCAGCTCGATCACCGCCTTCACCTCGCCCTCGAACAGCACCGGCATCACCATGATGCTGCGCGGCGGCGCCTCGCCCAGCCCGCTGGATATCACGATGTAGTCGTCGGGGAGTCCGGTAAGCAGGATCGGCTTCTTCTCCAGCGCCGCCTGGCCGACGAGCCCCTCGCCCGGGCGGAAGCGGTTGGAGACGTTCTTCCGGTGCTTGTAGGCGTAGCTGGCGATCAGCTTCAGCAGCATCCCGCCGTCCTCCTCGGCCAGGAAGAAGGCGCCGTGGTTGGCGCCGACCAGCGGAGTGAGCTCCGACATGATGAGGCGCGAGATCGACTCCAGGTCCTTCTGCCCCTGCATCATGCGGCTGAACTTGGCCAGGTTGGTCTTCAGCCAGTCCTGCTGCGCGTTCTGCTCCGTCGTCTCCTTGAGGTTGGCGATCATCTGGTTGATGTTGCGCTTCAGCTCGTCGAGCTCGCCGCGCGCCTCCACCGTGATCGTCCGCGTCAGGTCGCCGTTGGTCACCGCGATGGCCACGTCCTTGATCGCGCGCACCTGCGCGGTCAGCGAGTTGGCCATGGCGTTCACGTTGTCGGTGAGCGCCCGCCAGGTTCCCGCCGCGCCCGGCACCTCGGCCTGGCCGCCCAGCTTCCCCTCGGTGCCCACCTCCTTGGCCACGCGCGTCACCTCGTCGGCGAAGACGCGGAGCGAGTCCACCATGTCGTTGATGGTGTCCTTCAGCTCCGCGATCTCGCCCTTCACGTCCACCGTGATCTTCTGGCTCAGGTCGCCGTTGGCCACCGCGGTGGTCACCACGGCGATATTGCGCACCTGGTTGGTCAGGTTGCTCGCCATGAAGTTCACGCTGTCGGTCAGGTCCTTCCACGTCCCCGCCACCCCCGGCACGTTCGCCTGGCCGCCGAGGACGCCTTCGGTGCCCACCTCGCGCGCCACGCGGGTCACCTCGCTGGCGAAGGCGGAGAGCTGGTCCACCATCACGTTGATGGTGTTCTTCAGCTCCAGGATCTCGCCCTTCACGTCCACGGTGATCTTGCGCGTCAGGTCGCCCCGCGCCACGGCCGTGGTCACGTCGGCGATGTTGCGCACCTGCGAGGTGAGGTTACTCGCCATGAAGTTCACGTTGTCGGTCAGGTCCTTCCACGTTCCCGCCACCCCGGGCACGTTCGCCTGGCCGCCGAGCCTCCCCTCCGTGCCCACCTCGCGCGCTACGCGCGTCACCTCGCTGGCGAAGGCGGAGAGCTGGTCCACCATGGTGTTGACCGTCTTCTTCAGCTCCAGCACCTCGCCCTTGGCGTCCACCGTGATCTTGCGCGTCAGGTCGCCCCGCGCCACGGCCGTGGTCACGTCGGCGATGTTGCGCACCTGGTTGGTGAGGTTGCTCGCCATGAAGTTCACGGAGTCGGTCAGGTCCTTCCATGTCCCCGAGACCCCGGGCACGTTCGCCTGGCCGCCGAGCACCCCCTCCGTTCCCACCTCTCGTGCGACGCGGGTCACCTCCGACGCGAAGGCGGAGAGCTGGTCCACCATCACGTTGATGGTGTTCTTCAGCTCCAGGATCTCGCCCTTCACGTCCACGGTGATCTTGCGCGTCAGGTCGCCCCGCGCCACGGCCGTGGTCACGTCGGCGATGTTGCGCACCTGGTTGGTGAGGTTGGACGCCATGAAGTTCACCGAATCGGTGAGGTCCTTCCACGTCCCGCCGACGTTCGGCACCTCGGCCTGGCCGCCCAGCCTCCCCTCCGTGCCCACCTCGCGGGCCACGCGCGTCACCTCGTCGGCGAAGACGGAGAGGCGGTCGACCATGGAGTTGATCACCTCCTTGATCTGCAGGATCTCGCCCTGCGCCTCGACGGTGATCTTGCGCGTCAGGTCGCCGTCGGCGATGGCGGTGGCCACCGCGGACACGTCGCGCAGCTGGACGGTCAGGTTGCCGGCCAGCTGGTTCACGTTCTCGGTGAGGTCGCGCCACACGCCTGCCACGCCCTCCACGTTGGCCTGGCCGCCCAGGATCCCCTCGGTGCCCACCTCGCGGGCCACGCGCGTGACCTCGGCGGCGAAGGCGGAGAGCTGGTCGACCATCGTGTTGATGGTGTTCTTCAGCTCCAGCATCTCGCCCTTCAGCTCCACCGTCACCTTGCGGGAGAGGTCGCCGTTGGCCACGGCGGTCGTCACCTGGGCGATGTCGCGCACCTGCCCGGTGAGGTTCGAGGCCATGAAGTTCACCGAGTCGGTGAGGTCCTTCCACGTCCCCGCCACCCCCGGCACCTCGGCCTGGCCGCCCAGCACGCCCTCGGTGCCCACCTCGCGCGCCACGCGCGTCACCTCGTCGGCGAAGACGGAGAGGCGGTCGACCATCGAGTTGATCACCTCCTTGATCTGCAGGATCTCGCCCTGCGCCTCGACGGTGATCTTGCGCGTCAGGTCGCCGTCGGCGATGGCCGTGGCCACGGCCGACACGTCGCGCAGCTGCACGGTGAGGTTGCCGGCCAGCTGGTTCACGTTCTCGGTCAGGTCGCGCCACACGCCCGCGACGCCTTCGACCCGCGCCTGGCCGCCCAGCTTCCCTTCCGTCCCCACCTCCTTGGCCACGCGCGTGACCTCGGCGGCGAAGGCGGAGAGCTGATCGACCATCGTGTTGATGGTGTTCTTCAGCTCCAGCATCTCGCCCTTCAGCTCCACCGTCACCTTGCGGCTCAGGTCGCCGTTGGCCACCGCCGTCGTCACCTGGGCGATGTCGCGCACCTGCCCGGTGAGGTTCGAGGCCATGAAGTTCACCGAGTCGGTGAGGTCCTTCCACGTCCCGGCGACGCCCGGCACCTCCGCCTGGCCGCCCAGCACCCCCTCCGTCCCCACCTCGCGGGCCACGCGGGTCACCTCGTCGGCGAAGATGGAGAGGCGGTCAACCATGGAGTTGATCACCTCCTTGATCTGCAGGATCTCGCCCTGCACCTCCACCGTGATCTTGCGCGTCAGGTCGCCGTTCGCGATGGCCGTGGCCACGGCGGACACGTCGCGCAGCTGCACGGTCAGGTTGCCGGCCAGCTGGTTCACGTTCTCGGTGAGGTCGCGCCACACGCCGGCCACGCCTTCGACCCGCGCCTGGCCGCCGAGCTTTCCTTCCGTGCCCACCTCGCGGGCCACGCGGGTGACCTCGGACGCGAAGGCGGAGAGCTGGTCGACCATGGTGTTGATCGTGTTCTTCAGCTCCAGCACCTCGCCGCGCACCTCCACGGTGATCTTCTGCGAGAGGTCGCCGTTGGCCACCGCGGTGGTGACCAGGGCGATGTCGCGCACCTGGTTGGTGAGCGAGCTGGCCATGAAGTTCACCGAGTCCGTCAGGTCCTTCCACGTGCCCGCCACGCCGGGCACGTCGGCCTGCCCGCCCAGCCGCCCCTCGGTTCCCACCTCGCGGGCCACGCGCGTCACTTCCGACGCGAAGGCGGAGAGCTGGTCCACCATCACGTTGATGGTGTTCTTCAGCTCCAGGATCTCGCCCTTGGCGTCGGCGGTGATCTTCTGCGACAGGTCGCCGTTGGCCACCGCGGTGGTGACCATGGCGATGTTGCGCACCTGGTTGGTGAGGTTGCCGGCCATGAAGTTCACGGCGTCGGTCAGGTCCTTCCAGGTGCCGCCCACGTTGGGCACCTCGGCCTGGCCGCCCAGGATCCCCTCGGTGCCCACCTCGCGGGCCACGCGCGTGACCTCGTCGGCGAAGACGGAGAGCCGGTCGACCATCGAGTTGATGGTGTTCTTCAGCTCCAGCACCTCGCCCTTCACGTCCACCGTGATCTTCTGACTGAGGTCGCCGTTGGCCACCGCGGTGGTGACCATGGCGATGTTGCGCACCTGGTTGGTGAGGTTGCCGGCCATGAAGTTCACGCTGTCGGTCAGGTCGCGCCAAACGCCGGCGACCCCCTCCACGTTGGCCTGCCCGCCCAGGATCCCCTCCGTCCCCACCTCGCGGGCCACGCGCGTCACCTCCGACGCGAAGGCGGAGAGCTGGTCCACCATCACGTTGATGGTGTTCTTCAGCTCCAGCACCTCGCCCTTCACGTCCACCGTGATCTTCTGCGACAGGTCGCCGTTGGCGACGGCCGTCGTCACCAGGGCGATGTTGCGTACCTGGTTGGTGAGGTTGCCGGCCATGAAGTTCACGGCGTCGGTCAGGTCCTTCCACGTGCCGCCCACGCCCGGCACGTCGGCCTGGCCGCCCAGGATCCCCTCCGTCCCCACCTCGCGGGCCACGCGCGTGACCTCGCGGGCGAAGGCGGAGAGCTGGTCCACCATCACGTTGATGGTGTTCTTCAGCTCCAGAACCTCGCCCTTCACCTCCACAGTGATCTTGCGCGAGAGGTCGCCGCGCGCCACCGCCGTGGTCACGTCGGCGATGTTGCGCACCTGGGCCGTGAGGTTGCCGGCCATCTGGTTCACCGAGTCGGTGAGGTCCTTCCACGTCCCGGCGACGCCCGGCACCTCGGCCTGGCCGCCCAGGACGCCCTCCGTCCCCACCTCGCGGGCCACGCGCGTGACCTCGCTGGCGAAGGCGGAGAGCTGGTCCACCATGGTGTTCACCGTCTGCGCGATGCGCAGGAACTCACCCTGCACCGGCTTGCCGGCGATCTCCAGCGCCATCTTCTGGCTGAGGTCGCCGCGCGCCACCGCGGTGAGCACGCGGGCCACCTCGGTGGTGGGCTGCATCAGGTCGGTCAGCAGCGAGTTGATGGCGTTCACCGTGGTCGCCCATCCCCCGCTCACCTCGCCCAGGCTCACGCGGTCGGTGGCCTGCCCCTCGCGGCCCACGGTGATGGAGACGCGCGCCACCTCGGAGCTGAACTTCTCCTGCCGCGCGGCGATGTCGTTGACGGTGGCGGCGATGTCGCCCAGCAGCGGGTCGACCGAGTCGGGGAGGCGCACGGAGAAGTCGCCCGCGCGCACGGCGCGCAGCGCCATCAACAGGCGCCGCAGTTCGCCGCGCTCGCCGCCGTCTCCCTCGCCATCGCCGTTGCCGCGCACGCGGGCGCGGCGCGCGGGAGGCGCGGCCTCGGCGACGGCCGACGCGGCGCCGTTGCCGCGGCGGGCACGGCGGGCGGGCACCGGCACCGTCTCGGTGTCGGAGACCACGGGCGCGGCGGCGCGGTTCACCCGGCCGCGCGGACGCCGGCCCGCGGGAGCCGGGGGCAAGGGCGCCACGGCCTCGACGGCTTCGGGGGATAGGATGCCGGCCTCGGGCGCGGGAGGCGGCGCGGCGCGGCGCGCGCGGCGGCGGGGTGCGCCGTCGTCCGCGGTCGGCTGCGGGGTCGCGTCCATGGGGCGGTCGTCACCGTTCGGCACGGTCATGCTCCTGCGGTGGAGATGTGGATCACGGAACGAGTTCCTGGCCGCTCCGTCCGGGCTGCGGACGGGCCGGCGGTCGGTGCTGCGCTGATGTACGTCCCCGGGCGATGCGGGACAGGGTCTGTCGTTCCTGGCTGTGCGCTGATCGTGCGAAGCGCACGGAAGGGCGAGTCCCACCCGTGCGCGTAAGTGCCCCGGTCGCACGAACTTCCGGGGTGTGGCTCAGGCCGTGGAGGCCGCGCGGATCGCGGGTTCGCGGGATGAGCGGAAACGGAAGACGCAAACCATGGGCCTGCGACGGCAGCAGTTTGCCCCCTGATCATTCCAAACACATGGTGCACAGCCGCGCCAGGACGATGGAGTCCGCGACACCGGTGCACAAGGCTTCCACTGGCCTTCCTTGATCAGGCAACCAAGGCCATGATGGGTGACTCACGCGATTGAGGAGCCGGCAGAAAGGACGGCCGCAGAGTAACCCGGTGGCTCCCCTGCGGCCCGTTGCGGCTGCACTTCTGGCCAGTCACGAAGTTGCGAAGAACAGTTCACACGCGCGGCGAATTACTGCCTACGGACGGAAGAAGACCTTCAACCCGACGGCTCCCCGGCTCGTGAGGGTGACTCCGGGCTGGACCCCCGGGAAGCGGCGGAGGACGAGTGTGGCCGCGCCCGCTCCCTGCAGCGCACCGGCACGCGTGAGTAGCACGCCCACGAGGGCGGAGACTGTGCCGACGTCCCGGCCCAGGGAGACGCCCGCCGCCAGAGATTCGGAGCCTCCTGCGTCTACTGCGGTTTCCAGCGCCGCCACCCACCGCCGCTTGCGCATCAGCACTCCACCTCCGGCGGCTTGGTTGGTGTACACGACGGGGCCCAACCACACCGACGAGGAACTCATCGTCGACGTTTGCCAGTCCTGAATGCTACCCTCGAAGCCGACGATGTGGAGAATCGCGTTGATCCGGACCACCGTGAGCGAATCGTTCAGCCGCAGTCGCTGATCGGTTCGCGTAATGAACTCCCGGATTCGGCCCAACTCCCATTCCTGACGGGCCGCCAGGAACTCCTGATACAGCGACAGAAGACCGAGATGATTGTGCGTCTGCAAGGCGAAACGCATCTGCGCCACAGCCTGGGACATCCCAACACGCCGGGCGACTCTCTGGGACAGGATCTTGGCGTCCCCCGCCGCCGTCCGCACATCCTCCATGACCAGGCTTGTGTCACGGTCGGGTGCTGCGCCCGAATTCATCCATGTCAGCAGGTCGCGCAGGTTGTCATGAAGTCTCCCCAGTCCAGGACGGTTCGACACGGACGCCTCAAGACGCCTGAGACTGTCACGCTGCTCTTGCATCTGCCGGGCCTGCCGCGTCGAGTCATAGACGGCCACCGAGCGCACGCCCGCCAGCAGGTGACCGTACAACTGCGCCGCCTTTCCGAAATACGCGCTGTCGGTATCCTGTGCATGAATGCGAGCCGGGGCGGCAGCACACCCGAGACAGGCCAGGGTAGCCACGAGCAGCCACGTTTCAAGCGGCCCCACCATCACACGACTGTGAATCATTGATTACTCCCCGCTGAATCGCGTAGCTCGGTCAGCACTGCTCCCACCCGCCGCTGCAGGACGGTCCCAACGCTGTCGACGGTGTGCTTGTACGCGGCCACGTTGTTGCTAAGGGTTTCCACTCTCGCTCGGAGCTCCGGGTCGATGATCGTGTCCTCCGAGACAATGCGCACCGTGTCGTGCGCGGGTACCGTGTCGACAAGCACAATCGTGTTATTGGTCCGCTCAACGTTGTTCGTCGCCCGGAGCTGCTCGAGTTCTCGTAATCGCTCCAGGGATGTGTTCGTGTATCGATAGGTGTCGGTTCCCGTCACCGTGGCAGAGACGAAGCTGGGGAGGTGCCACTGCGCCAGCGTGAACGCGTCGAGCGGGTGGGCGGGATCGATGTCCTCCGGCTTGATGGGCTTTACCAGCGGGATGAGCATGAAGAGCAGCACGGCAAAGCCCAGCTGATAGGAATTGCGCCTAATCTGGCTGTCCTCACTCGCGGATCGGGGCAGCGCAGTGCTGGTGCTACCCGGACCGAACTCATAGAAAAATGCAACCAGAAGCAACGCAACGCTGGCGGTCACGATGAACAGGGCCCTGAACCGCACGGAGTTGTACAAACGGGCGAGATGATTGCGAGCGAACTTGGTCTTGATGTCGTAAATGTCTGACAGATAAAGCACCGATTGCACGCGGCGGTTGGCGTACCTCAACTGTGCGTCGGCAACCTGGCTTCCAGCCCCCACCTCTGTCCGTTCCGCCGTGGGCCCACGCTCGGCCGTGGCCGCGGTGCCGCTCGCAATCCCGGCTGCCGTCTTTGCGTTAGAGCGCTCGCCGGCGTCGGAACCCCGCCGGGCGAGCCGGTCCACGCTGTCGAGCGCCAGGCCCAACGGCGCGGCGTCTGGGTTCAACGCGGAGATCAACAACCCAAGCCTAGCCGTACTTGCGCTGTCGTGAGCTACGAGCCGTCTCCCCACGCCACGTTGCGCACCCACCGGCACCTCGAGCATGGCGCGCATTGAATCACGGTGCGCGCGGCTCTCGCGAACAAGCCGGGCGGCAAGCGAAAACGGCGTTTCAGCCGAACCGGGCCGCGGTGCTGTGGGGCGAGAGTCGTCCGAGGCGAGCCGGATCACCGCTACCTCGCGCAGCCAGTTCTCCCGCGCGTCGTCCAACTGGCGCCCGGCCCTGTGCACGACCGGGCTCAGCGCAAAACCCCCTTTGAAATCGCTCAATGTGCTCGGAGGGAACAACCACAGCCATAGGATCGCCGCCACGGGAGCAAGGAGCAGAGCGGGAAACGCATACCGAGGGCTCTGCTCGACAACTCTGTACACGCGGCGCGCACCTTTCCGCGCACGTTCGCCCAGCTTGCCGGTCGATGAGCCGGAACCACCGGGCGGAGGGGAACTATCGGGGACCATTGCGAGGCCGGGATCGGTCTGGGACGTATCGGAGTCGAGCGAAAGGTCGAGTAATCCGCCACCCGCGGCGCCGGAATCAGCGACCGTCGTCCCGTTGGCGGTGACGGAGTCGCCGCGAGTTGGCGCGGCTGCGTATGCGTCTGCGGCCCCTGCCGGACTCACGACCGTGAATACGTCCGAATCTCCGCTGTCGTCCGACTTGGGCTTCCAGTTCCGGAATAAGAACCAGAGGAACAGGACGTCGGCGATCAGCGCCACAACCACCCACCACGCTGGACCGAAGTAATAGATGCCTGACACCAGAACGGAGAGAAGACAGGAAAGCACTACAACTGCGCACCGCCGCCAGATGCCCATACGTAGGCCTTGAAGGGCGACGAAACCCAGTGGAAAGATGAAGTACACGGCGACGAACGAAGCAAACACCAAGGCAGCAAAGGCATAGCCTTGGCCGCGATCGAGCCTGGCGACATTCTGAAACAACCAAGGTACCAGCGTAGTGAACAGGGCCGGAAATCCAAGTACCAGGGACAGCGCTTGGGCCTTGCCCTCATCCGTGATTTGATCAGTCGTCATACCTCCGCTCCGGAAGAAAGGCCTTCAGGGGCGCAGAGCCGCGCTCCGCGCGAAGGCGGAACGGGGTGCGACCATGCCCCGGCGTGGCAGTGAGGTGAGGAGATGCTCAAGCAGGGCGAGAATTTTACCTGATCAAAGGGGGGAGAAACGGCGCTAGGCGGAACATGAAGATAAAGCTGGAAGTCGCTTTTCAGCACGCTAATTTCATCCCCCTGCTCCGTCAACCGTTTCCATTCACCCGCGGTTGTCAAGGCTTGTCCGGCTGCCTCCCTCGGCCCCTCCGTTCGGAGCCTTGATATCGTGTACCGTTTAGTACATACTACATGACATGGCAAGCCTGGGTGAGTTCCTGCGCGAGCGGCGCGAAGCGCTGCGGGAGAAGGACCGGCGGTACTCGCTGCGGCAGGTGGCGCAGCGTGTGGGCGTCGAGCCGTCGTTCCTGAGCAAGGTGGAGCGCGACGAGACGCCGCCGCCCAGCGAGGACACGCTCCGGCGCCTGGCCGCGGAGCTGGAGGTGGACGCCGACGTGGCGCTGGCGCTGGCGGGCAAGGTGTCGAGCGACCTGCAGGAGGTCATCCGCCGCCGGCCGCTCCTCTTCGCCGCGCTCCTTCGCGAGCTGAAGGACCTCCCCGACCACGCCGTTCTCCGCCTCGTCCGCGAGGTCCGAGACGGAGAGTGGTGAGTGCGAAAGTGCGTGAGTGCGGTGTCGAGGCGGGGATGCGGGAGCAACCGCCCGCTGTCCCCCTGTAACCTGTCCCCTGTCCCCTGTGAGGCCGAGATGATCGAGCTGCGCGACGACGTGCTGGCCTTCTCCTTCCCCGACGTGCACCCCGACGCGCGGGTGGAGATCGAGCTGCAGCGCACGCTCCGCATCCCCGACGACGGGCGCAACTACCCGCTGCCGCCGGGGCTGGGCCGCTTCCCGCTCCGCCACGTCGACGACTTCGCCGGGCGCGTCCCCGAAGACTGGCGGCGCCACGGCGGCGTGATGCTGCCCATGTACCAGGCCGAGGCGCTCTGGCTCAACTTCCGCTCGCCCACCGGCTACCCGTTCGCGGTGAAGATCGCGACGGGGAAGATCAACGCCGTCACCGGCGAGCAGTGGCGCGAGGGGCTGCACCGCGGGCCGCAGGACTACGTCACCGTCCCCGGGCAGCCGTGGCTCGACGGCTACTGCGTGGAGAAGGGATACATCCGCCAGTTCGTGGCCATGCCGCTGGGCGCCGGCTACACCGCCGAGGAGCAGGTCACGGGCGAAGCCGAGCACGGCGGGCTGCAGCTGGCCGTCTATCCGATGAAGCGCGAGGCGTGGGAGCGCATCCTGGCCGCGCGGCGGGAGATGCCGGTGCCGGCCGCGCCGAAGATGTTCGCCGCGGCGGCCGCGCCCGCGTCGATAGAGATGGGGCTGGGCGCGGGCGGGCGGATGAAGCAGGAGATCTACGACGACCGCTACAAGTTCGAGGACTGGGACCTGCGCACGAGCAGCCGCTGCTTCGCGCACATCGCCAACTCGCTGGTGTGGCGTTCCGTCACCGGCCAGCAGCCGCCCACGGTGCCGCCCACCTCGGCCGAGTACACGCGCGCCGGGCTGCCGTGGTTCGACTACTACGCCGAGGACCGCACGGCGGTGGAGGGGTCGGGCACGCTCGCGCGGCTCAAGAGCATCTTCCAGCTGGGCAAGGAGAAGGGCGACGTCCCCCTCCCCGAGAACGAGCCGGTCGACACCGCCAACGTAATCGCCCTGAAGGAGAAGCCCTCCCCCGCGACGGTGCGCGAGGGCGTGTTCTGACGCTCACCTTTATGATCTAATTTGCTCTCACAGAGGGCACGGAGGTCACGGAGAACAGTAACGAACTCCTCCGTGACCTCTGTGTCCTCTGTGAGAGCCTTCTTTGGTGAGATCTGGTACGAGTTGAAGATTCGCCCGGCGCGCGAACGGCGTGCCCAAGCGATTCATCTTGGCGCGACTTGTTCCCACAGCGGGAGCACCCTAGATTTAGAGCATGCGGATCATCTCAAGGAGAACCCTTCGCGAGTTCTGGGAGACGCATCCGCGTGGCGCAGAAGCCAAGGTGCCTCTCCAGGTCTGGCACAGTACTGTTGAAGAAAAAGACTGGGCGACCCCGGCCGACGTGAAAGCGACCTACGGGGATGCGAGCATCATCGCCGGGAATCGAGTTGTCTTCAACATCGGCGGGAACAAGTTCCGGCTCGTAGTGAGGATCAATTACCCTTATCGCGTCGTCTACGTGCGGTTTGTGGGGACGCACGAGGAGTATGACGACATCGACGCGGAGACGATCTGATGCAGATGACGATTCGGCCCATCCACACGGAAGCGGATTATGATGCTGCTCTGGCCGAAGTGGATACGCTGATGGATGCGGTCCCGGGGACCCTGGAAGGCGATCGGCTGGATGTTCTCGTCACGCTCATCCAGGCATACGAGGCGCGGCATTGGGCCATTGACGCACCTGATCCGATCGAGGCGATTCGCGTGCGGATGGAACAGAAGCATCTCCGGCCACGCGACCTCGAAGCGATGATTGGGTCACGCGGCAGAGTATCAGAGGTGCTGTCAAGAAAGCGGGCGCTTACGCTGCCGATGATCCGCCGCCTGTCGAAAGGTCTCGACTTGAGCGCCGAGATCCTCATCCAGGAGATCCGGACCGAGTAGCAGGCAGCCAGGCGAGAACGCCTGAAGATTCGCCCCGGCACGACGGCGTGCCGGGGCGAATTCACGATCGCGGTGATCCCTACGAGCGCGTGGTGTCGGCGCGGAGGACGAGGACGTTGCTGGTGGGCGCCGTGTTGCGCCGCAGGAACTTGCGGACCGACGTGAATCCCGCCGCGTCCACCCGCACGTGCGTGCCCAGCGCGAACCAGCTGTCGAAGTACATGATGTCGAACTGGCCGGCGCTGTCCGTCTGCACCGTCTCCTGCGTCGCCGGGGTCGACACCGTCGCGTACGGGACGGGGTTCCCCATCGGGTCGACGACGCGCCCGCGCACGTGCATGAACCCCTCGCACGCGGCGATCAGCACGAACGCGGAGCAGATGGCGAGAACACGGATGCGGCGCATGGTCGGCCTCGCGATTCAGGGGGAGCGCGGGATGCGGATCGCGTCCTTGAGAACGCGCTATTCAGCTGCTTTCGGACTGTTCCGCCGATCCGGTCAGCTTCGCGACCACGTCATCGATCTCCCCGTTCCCTTCCAGCACGAACACCACGCCGGGGGTGGGGATGACGTCGGTGAGCGGCGTGCCGGGCGCGAAGCCGTCGGGCAGCGTGTACAGCCCCTCGTGGTCGGTGCCGAGCTCCAGCTCGTCCGCGGAGCCGAGCATCCCCTCCGACACCTCGCCGCGCAGCTTGCCGCGCTTGATCTTGCGCCCGTCCGGCAGCGTGACGCCGCCGCGGATGAGAGGGTACGATGCGCCCGCCTGCACGTTGTCAGCGCCGGTGACGATCTGCAGGCGCTGCTCGGTGCCGTCGTCCACGCTGCAGACCTTGAGGCGGTCGGCGTTGGGATGCTGCGTCACGCTCTCCACGCGCGCCACCACGACCGGCCGCAGCATCTCCGACAGCGGCACCGCGCGGGTGACGCGGAAGCCGCGCTCCTCCAGCAGCTTCGCCACGTCGTCGGGGCTCTCGGGGAGTGAGGGGATGCGGGCGCGCAGCGAATTCAGACCGACGTTCACGAAAGCGGTTCTCCGTCCCGGGTTCCAAATCTCGAAAGTGTGATGGCGGATGATAACGCCTCCCCGCCGCTCCCGCTCGCCCTCGTCCCCATCTGCTCGAAGAATCTTGCGAATCGCAGCCTGAGACACGCTTCGTTGATCGAATTCGCTCGATCACTTTCAATCCATCTCGACGATGAAAGCGATGTCGATGACGATGAGATTTCCCCTCGTAACACTCGCTATCGTCCTGTTCGCCGGATGCGACAAGCCGCGGGCGCCCGAGGAGAAGGATGCCGCGCCGCCACCCGCCGCCGCGCCTTCATCGCCAGCCAATCAAGCGGTCCGCGACACGGCTCCCGCGGCGACCGACACTTCCGCCCCCGCGCTGGACAGTGCCGTCTTCGCGGTCGCGGACAGCGTGGTGGAGCAGACGGTCGCGGTGCGCTGGCGGAAGGAGGACGAGATCGATTACCGCTTCGTCGTGCGCAACAAGCAGAGCGGGAAGACGCGGGAGATGGCCGGACGGGCCGCGGCCAACCTCGACGTCGATCCCGAGATGGACGAGGACGAGGAAGGAACGGCCTACTCCGCGAACGAGTTCGTCCACGAGGCCGGAGACTGCTGGTTCTCGGTCCGCATCGACATGGACAGCACCCCGCCCGAGCGGGTCCGCACCATCGCCTCGTCCGAATGCGGCGCGGAGCCGGACCTGCCGCTGGTTTCCGTCGGCGTGATGAGACGAAGAGCCGCGGCTCCGAGGTGAAGCACGGGAAACGAGAAAGGCCCCGCCACGCGCGGAGCCTTTCTCGCATCACTTCACAGCGGAGGGAGTGGGATTCGAACCCACGAGCCTTGCGGCCGCCGGTTTTCAAGACCGGTGCATTCAACCACTCTGCCATCCCTCCAGGGCGCGGGAAATATATAGATTCTCCTCGCCGCGCCCAACCCCGCGCGTTGCATCCCGCGCCGATTTCGGGTAAACTTTTGTCGTCTGACGCACGCTTCTCATCTCCATCCGCATTTCTCGCATGACAATACCGCCCGCCCGTATCACCCCGCGCTCGCCGCATTCCCGTCCCCGCCGCGCGATTGCCCGCGCCGCACTTGCGCTGCTCGCCGCCGCGCTGGCCGCGTGCGCCGACCGCACGCCCATGGACCCCGGCGGACAGGCGCCCGGCGAGGTGTCGCGCACGCGGATCGATTGCACGGTGCAGGTCCGCGAGGCGCGCATGAGCTGCGGCGTGGCGGCGCCCGGCGGCCCGTCGCGCAACCTGATCCTGGGCGGGCAGGAGACCTATCTCCGCCTGGCCAGCAGCGGCACCCGCTACGACGGCGAATCGCTGCTGGAAAGCACGGTGACCGTGCAGAACCTGCTGGACCAGGAGATGGGGACGCCGGACGGCGCCACCGTCTACGGCGTGAAGGTCTTCTTCCAGAACGGGCCGAACGTCACCTCCGGCACGGGAAGCGTGCAGGTGGCCAACCCCGACGGGGTGGAGACCTTCCTGGCCACCAACCAGCCGTACTTCCACTACGCCGAGATCCTGGCGCCGCGCGGCACCAGCCAGCCGCGCCTGTGGCAGTTCGAGGTGCCGCCCACCGTCCAGACCTTCTCATTCACCCTGCTGGTGGAGACGCGGCTGCGCGCCGAGCAGGGGATCCTGCGCTGGCAGCGGGTGCACGGCCGCTCCAGCGGCTTCATCCGGCTGTACGACGTGGGCGGGACGTCGGCTCGCAACGTGTTCGCGGTGGGCGCGGCGGGCACCGTGCTGCACTACGACGGCGCCAGCTGGGCCAGCATGCCGCGCGTCACCGACCGCCACCTGATCTCCGTCTGGGCCGCCGACGCGCGCCACGTCTTCGCCGTGGGCGAGGGCGGCGTGGTGGCCGGATACGACGGGAACCGCTGGAGCGTGCGCGTCCCCGAGGCCGCCGGCCGCACCCTGTGGAACGTGGGGAGCGGCTCGCCCGACAGCGTGTTCGCCGTGGGATGGCAGGCGAACGCCACCACCGGCCTGGACGACGCGCTGGTGATGCGCTCCACCGACGGCGGCACGGCGTGGACGGTCCAGCCGCTCACCGACACCGTGGCCTCGCGGCTCTACGCCGTGCACGGCATCTCGCCCGGCGAGGCGTACGCGGCCGGGTACCGCTTCAACCGCGCGCTGGGGCGCTACGAGGCGGTGGTGCAGCACACGACCGACGGGGGAACGAGCTGGGCGCGGACGATCCTTCCGCATCCCGAGGCCCGGATCCTCGCCGCCGCGTGGGCTGTCGGTCCCGCGGAGGTGTTCGTCGCCGGCTACCAGGTGAACCCGGCGTCGCTGCTGACCGAGGGCGTGGTCCTGCGCTCCACCGACGGCGGCGCCACCTGGCAGCCCACGGTGGTGCCGCACCCGGCCAACCGCTGGATCGAGGCGATGTGGGGCACCTCGGGGACGGACCTGTACGCCGCGGGCGAGCAGGACAACCCCGTCACCGGCGCCCGCGAGGGCGTCGTCCTCCACTCGGCCGACCACGGCGCCAGCTGGCAGCCCATCCAGGGCACGTTCTCCGGGGCGATCGTGGGCCTGTGGGGAAGCTCGGCCACGGACGTGTACGCGCCGTCGGGGGTGCAGCTGCTGCGCTACGACGGGACGGAGTGGAGCGAGACGGACGTGGACGGGAGCGCCGCGGAGATCCTGGTGCAGTCGTGGAGCCCGGACGGCACGCGGGTGATCGCCGTCGGCCGGAAGCTGAACCCGGCGCGGGGGTGGGACGAGGGGGTGATCGCCCGCTCGGACGACGCGGGCGCCACCTGGAGCATCACCCTCGTCCCCGGCAGCAAGGGCGTGCACCTGCGCGGCGTGTGGGGCGCCACG
This sequence comes from Longimicrobium sp., assembly GCA_036377595.1. NCBI lineage: Bacteria > Pseudomonadati > Gemmatimonadota > Longimicrobiia > Longimicrobiales > Longimicrobiaceae > Longimicrobium > Longimicrobium sp. Next base: position 35,947 of record DASUYB010000015.1, read on the forward strand.
GACTCCAGCATCTTCGTGGTGGGCGAGGACGGGGGACTGGGGGTGATGCTGCACTCCGCCGACGCCGGAGCCACGTGGACGAACGTGACGCCGCCATACGCGTACGACCGGCAGTACTACGCCGTCTGGGGAAGCTCGCCGGACCGGCTGATCGCCGTCGGCGACCAGTACAACCCCGGCTCGGGGCGGTACGAGGCGTTCTTCCTCCGCTCCGCCGACGGCGGGGCCACCTGGACCGCGGCGGCCTCGGCCGCGGGCGGGTTCAACCGCTTCGCCTACTCGGTGTGGGGCGTCTCGGCCACGGTGCTGTACGCCGCCGGAGCGCAGTACGACTTCAACACGACGAAGATCGACGGCGTGCTCTACCGCTCCGCCGACGGCGGGGCCACGTGGATCGCGCAGCCCACGGGCACCGCGGTGAGCGAGCACCTGGAGTCGATCTGGGGCGACGCCACGGCGGGCGTCTTCGCCGCGGGGTACCGGGTCGACGCGGCGACCGGCCGCCACCTTGGCGTGATCCTCCACTCGCCCGACGGCGCCGCGTGGAGCACCGTCCGCACCACCTCGGCGGGGCGCAACGACTTCAGCTTCAACGGGATCTGGGGCGCGGGCACGGGCCACGTCTACGCCGTCGGCAGCCTGGGGACGATCGTCCGCCACGACGGGAGCGGGTGGATGGAGATCACCAGCGGCAGCCGCGACGAGCTGCTGGGGATCTCCGGCACCTCGTCGCGCAGCGCCTGGGCGGTGGGCCAGCACGGGACGGTGCTGCACGGGGTGAGATAGCGCCTCCCCAACCCTCGATTCACCCGCGGACCGGCCCCGGAGAGAGGCCGGTCCGCGCGGCATCGGTCCCTCGCGCGCGGGGCGGTCCCCCACGACACCGTTGCCCCGGCGGCGGGGGATGCTATCTTTCCGCCCTGCAGGACCCACCCCCGCCGTGCCCGCGGCAGTCCCATCAGACGCTTCCGCTGAACGCAAGATGATCGTCCCCTCACGTGCCGCACTTCCGGCGCTGACGCTGGCGTGTATCCTGGCCCTCGCCTGCGCGCCCGCGCGGACGCAGGCGCAGGCACCCGACCCCGACCGCGGCGCGACCGGCTCGTCCGGACTGCTGCAGCTTCCCGCGAACCGCGCCCGTCCGCCCGCGTCGCGCGTGGGCGCGGACGGGCGGCCGATCGCCCGGCCCACCCCGCTGGTGCGCCGCACGGCCGTCGCGCCGGCGCTGAACCCCGTCACCGCGCTCGACGAGACGGCGCAGAAGCCGAACGGCGAGACGGTGGCCCAGATCACCCCCGACGCGGTGAACGGCGGCCGCCAGCTCTTTCCCGTGGGCCGCGGGCTGCGCGGGCCGTCGGTGCTGCGCGTGCAGGTGCTGCTGGACCGCGCGCTCTTCTCCCCCGCCATGATCGACGGGAGCTGGGGGAAGAACTCCTCCGTCTCCGTCTACTGGTTCCAGGCGCGCGAGGGGCTGCCGGCCACGGGCGTGGTCGACAGCGTCACCTACGCGCGGCTGGAGCAGGCCGCCGGCCGTCCCCGCGAGTTCGTCGTCCGCCACGTGCTGACGGCCGACGAGGTGCGCGGGCCGTTCAATGCGCTCCCCGGCAACATCTACGAGCAGGCGAAGCTCAACTGCCTGTGCTACGAGTCGCTCACCGAGAAGCTGACCGAGCTCTTCCACGCCCGGGCCGAGCTTCTCCAGCAGCTGAACCGCGGCGTGGCCATCAACCGGCTGAAGGCGGGCGACGCCATCTGGGTGCCTAACGTGCGCGACGCGGCGGCGGCGCCGGCGGGGGTCGTCTCCACGCTCGTGGTCTCCGGCGCCGACCACTACCTGCAGGCGCTGGATGCCAGCGGGCGCATCCTCTACCACTTCCCCACCACGCTGGGCTCGTCGTACGACCCGTCGCCCGAGGGAAGCTTCCACGTGCTGCAGGTGACGGAGAACCCGTGGTGGCACTACCAGCCCGCCATCCTGCACCACGGCAACGAGGACGCGCCCGACGCGCAGATCCCGCCGGGGCCGAACAGCGCGGTGGGGAAGGTGTGGATGACGCTCTCCGCCGGGCACTACGGCATCCACGGCACCAAGAGCCCGGAGACGATCGGGTACGCGGTGTCGGCCGGGTGCGTGCGGCTGACGAACTGGGACGCGCTGTACCTGGGCCGCCGCATCACGCCGGGAACGCCGGTGGTGTTCCGCGGCACCCGCACGCGCGCGCAGCAGCCCGCCACCGCCGCCCGTCCCGGCGCGCCGACGCCCGCGCGTCCGCCGCTGGCCGGCGTGCGCGTGGACAGCGCCCGCCGCGCCGCGGCCGCCGCGGACTCCGCGCGCCGCGACTCGTCGCGCAGCGCGCCGCCGCCGGTCCAGGCCGCGCCCGCGCAGCCGCAGCCGACGGTGCCCGCCCCGACGCAGCCGGCGGCGCCGCCCGCCGCCGCGCCGCAGCCCGCCGCTCCGGTGCCGGCGCCCACTCCGCCGCCGCCCGCCCCGACGGACAGCGCGGCCAGGCCGTAGGCGCGGCTCACGGACAGCGGACGACGAAGCGGCTCCCGAGCGATCGGGGGCCGCTTCTCGTTTGCCGTTGATGGGGGATATTCGAGGTATGCGAGTGAACTCGCGGCTACAACTATACGCAGTCCGCCTCCGCGGACTTCGATCCGCGGAGACGACGGTTCGTTCAGAGCCCATCCGTCCGAAAACGCACCGCCCATCCTATCCCCCCTGATCTCCCCGATCCGTCCGTTCCTGATCCTCCGGCCCGAAACCTGCCTTTGTGGCGCGCTCGCACAGGGTTAGCTCAAACAGGCGAAGGCGTGAACAGATGAGAATGATCGCTTGCGCGGCCATCGCGGGGCTCCTGCTGGCCGCGGGATGCAGGGGAGACGACGGGAAGGACGACGAGAAGCAGGCGCCGCCCGAGCGTGGCGTGGCGCAGGCGGCCGCCCCGCGCGGCGCGGACCTGCAGTACGCCGACGACCCCGGGCTGACGCCGCAGCAGATCGAGCAGGGACGCTTCGCGACGGACTGGACGGAGGTGGTGAAGCTCGACACCACCGGCTCCGGCGCGCCCGTCCGCAATCCCGAGCGGTGGGAGCAGATCACCGCCGAGCGGGTGAACGACGGGCCCATGTTCCTCCCGCTCTCGGGAAGCGTGTCCGGGCCGTCGGTGGTGCGCGTGCAGATCCTGCTGGACCGCGCGCTCTTCTCGCCCGGCGAGATGGACGGACACTACGGGAAGAACACCGCCAAGGCCGTGTTCTTCTTCCAGCAGAAGAACGGGCTGCGGCCCACCGCTCGCGTCGACAGCGCCACCTTCCAGGCGCTGGCCCGCGCCGCCGGCTCGCCGCAAGAGCTCGTCGTCCAGCACCGGCTGACGGCCGACGACGTGAAGGGGCCGTTCATCACCATCCCCGAGAACGTGCAGGCCCAGGCCCAGCTCCCCTGCTCGTGCTACAACTCCCTCTCCGAGAAGCTGGGGGAGATGTTCCACGCCAGCCCGGAGCTGCTGAAGCGGCTGAACCCGAACGTGAGCCTCGACAGCCTGCAGGCCGGGCAGACGATCAACGCGCCGCTGGTGCGCGACACGAACACCCGCGGCGGGCAGGTGGCGGAGATCGTCGTCTCCGGCCGCGGGAGCTACGTGCAGGCGCTGGACGCGCAGGGGCGGATCCTCTACCACTTCCCGTCGACGCTGGGGTCGACGTACGACCCGTCGCCCAGCGGCCAGTTCCGGGTGACGCACGTGGAGCAGAACCCCAAGTGGCACTACCAGCCGGAGCTGCTGGCCACCGCGCCCGACACCGCGCACGAGGCCATGGTCCCCGGCGGCCCCAACAACCGCGTGGGCGCGGTGTGGATGGCGCTGTCGGCGCCGCACTATGGCATCCACGGCACCAACAAGCCGGAGACCATCGGCTACGCCACCTCGTCCGGGTGCGTGCGGCTGACCAACTGGGACGCGCAGTTCCTCTCGCGCCGCATCCGCGAAGGAACGCCCGTGCACTTCCGCGACATCCAGGGGCGCACCGGCGGCCAGTCGTTCGGCGACCAGGGCGTGGCGGGCGGCGCCTCGCGCTCGAGCGCGGGCCAGGGCGCAAAGGTGGACAGCGCCGCCTCGGCCGCGTCGGAGGAGCCGAGGGCGGGCGCCCGCGGCACGCCGGGCACTTCGCGCTCGGGCCGCCGCTCCGGCTCGGACACCAGCACCGGCACGCGCCGCTCCGGCGGTGGTGACACGACGAAGAGCAGCCGCGGCGCCGCGCGTCCGTAAGGCAACGGCAAAGAAAGTCTCACGCAGAGTCAGCAGAGTCAGCAGAGAACTGCAGTTCAATCTGCTGACTCTGCTGACTCTGCTGACTCTGAGTGAGACCTTTCAGTTTTCCGGCCCGCCCGCCACGCGATTGCGTCCCGCGCGCTTGGCCATTGATGGGTGGGGGCGAGACGCGTCATTGAACCTGGGAGATGAACGAACCGGGGAGATGAACCATACGGGTTTGAAGCGGCCGTCCGCGCGGGGATGCGCAGACGGCCGTTTCGCGATCAGCCGCCGCCGAAGGGCTCGTCGGCCGAGGGGCCATAGAGGCCGGGGACGGGGATGCCGAGCAGGCGCAGGTACACGGTCAGCTGGCCGCGGTGGTGGATCGGGTGGCTGATCCCCATCAGCCGCAGCGCGGCCGCGCGCGGCATGCTCAGGAAGGTCTGGCCGCGGGCCTTCAGCGACCAGGTCTGCCCCCACGCCTGGGCCGGCGCGGCGTTCACCGCCTCGACCAGCGCGGCGGAGGCCTGGTCGAAGGTGCTCAGCAGCTCCTCGCGGTTCGGCGGCGGAGCCGGCAGCCCGCCCTGCCCCACGTTGAACTCGTCCCGCGTCACCACCGATTGGGCGAGCCAAGGCAGCTGCGCCAGGTGCCCGGCCAGCGCGCCCAGCGACATCGACTTCTCGTGCGGCTTCCAGTGCCAGTGCTCGTCGGGGACGCGCGCCAGCACCTTGCGCGTGTTGGCCAGCTCGTTCTCCAGGTCGCCGAAGGCGGCGGGGCGCGCGGAGGGCGCGGCGGCGGTGTCGGTCATCGGCTGATCGCGGCTGCGGGTGATCGGTAAGAAGACTGCGCTCGCCGAGCATCGTCGCACGCGCGCGTGGCCGCGTCAAGCCGCGCGGCAGACTCAGCCCGTCCGCGCCTCCGTCATCTCACGGTGATACTGGAAGGTGCCGCGGATGCCGGCGACGAACGCCACGCCGAGCAGCATCGCCGGGCCGACGCCGGCGGCCACCTCGCGGGTGTGGTAGGCCACCCACAGCTCGACGACGACGTACGCCAGCAGCAGCACGGCGCACACGCGGCTGCGGCGGTACAGCCCGTAGGACAGCAGCAGAATGAGCGTGGGATCGAGGAGCCAGAGCAGCTCTTCGCCGTCGGAGAAGCGCGAAAGCCAGAGCGCGGAGATCAGCCGCACGCCCGCCCACAGCGCGGCGACGGTCCACGCCACGTCGATCATCCGGTCCGCGCGGTCCAGTCGCGCCGCCAGCCATCCCGGCCGGGCGTCGTTGGGGGGACGCCGCAGGCGCGAGAAGAGCTCCATCACCCTTCCCCCGACGCTTCCTGGGCGATGCGGTACGCGTCGTTGCGCGCAATCCCCAGCCGGCGGCGCAGCTCCTTCGCCACGGCGCTGGGCGGCTGCCCCTTCGCCAAGAGCGCCTCGGCGATGGAGCGCGCCGCGAGCGCGTCGACCTCGCCCTCCGCCTGCTCGTCCCTCGCCCTCCCCTCGACGACGACGACGATCTCGCCCAGCACCTCGCCGGCGGCGAAGTGGCGCGCGGCGTCGGCCAGCGTGCCGCGGAAGAACTCCTCGTGCAGCTTGGTCAGCTCCCGCGCCACGGCGACCCGCCGCGACGGGCCGCACGCCTCCGCCAGGTCCTCCAGCAGCCTGGCGACGCGATTGGGGGATTCGTAGAGCACCGCCGCGCGCGGGCTCGCGGCCACCTCCTCCAGCAGCTCCGCGCGCTCCGGCCCCTTGCGCGGGGGGAAGCCGAGGAAGGTGAACGTCTCCGCCTCGATTCCCGACGCGACCAGCGCCGCCAGCAGCGCCGACGCGCCGGGGATGGGGATCACGGCGAAGCCCGCGTCCACCACCTCGCGCACGATGCGCGCGCCGGGGTCGGAGAGGAGCGGCGTCCCCGCGTCGCTCACCAGCGCGACCCTCTTCCCCTCGCGCAGCATGGCGACGACGGCGCCGGCGCGCGCGGCCTCGTTGTGCTCGTGCGCGGAGAGCAGGCGCGTGTGGATGTCGAGGTGGCGCAGGAGGATGGAGGTGCGGCGCGTGTCCTCGGCCAGCACCACGTCCGCGCGCCGCAGCACCTCGGCCGCGCGCGCGGTGATGTCGCCCAGGTTGCCGATCGGCGTGCTCACCACGTACAGCCCCGGCCCCATCTCCGCTCCGCTCACATCCTCTCCCGGTCCCCAGATCCACATCCTCGCGCGACGGAATCGGCGCTGCGCGGCCGAGGCCCCTCATCCCCCCGACCCCCTTCTCCCGAACTGCAGGAGAAGGGGGAGAAAAGACATTCCCTGCACGGTTGCAGGCTCGAAGCGCGAATGCCCGCCTCGCAGTCCCGAAGGGACTTTGTGCCGTTGTTGCCGTGAATTCATTCGCCCGGCCAGACCGCCCGGCAAGCGCCGCCAGCCGGCGTGCAGGGCGCGCGCCAGCGGTCGGGAAGCCTCGGTTGTCGGGGAAAGGAGGATGGGGCGCGGGCGGTCAGAGCGCCAGCGCCCAGGGGAGGCGGGCGAAGAAGCCGTGCTCGGCCAGCACGAAGCGGCTGTCGCGGGCGGTGCGCTCCACGATGGCCGCGGGGTCCACGCCGTGGTGGTCGGAGGCGTTGATCAGCACCTCGGTGACCCACGCCGCCACGCCGTCGGTCAGCCCCTGCGGCGTGTCGACCGGGTCGCCGGAGATGCGCCCCTCGTCGGTCACCTTGAACGCGCCCACGCTCGCGTGGTGCTCCGCCGCGACGCGCTGCGCCCGGCGCACGATCCCCATCGCCGTCTCGCGGCCGGTGGACTGCGACAGGTCGCGCATCACCCCGCCGATGATGCGGCGGTAAAGGTCCACGAAGCCGGGGCCCGCCTGCACCGGCATCTCCTCGAACGCGGGATAGAGCGCGCACCGCAGCCCCGGCCCCGCGGACGCGAACACCGAGCGCATGAAGTCCGCCGCGGGCACCGCCGGGTCGCGGTCGCTGAACCACCCCGCGCGGTAGGCGCCGTCCTCCATCCGCACGTAGTGGAAGCGGCAGGCGTCCCACAGCTCCAGCACCCCGGTGAAGCGCCGCTCGCGCAGGTACGGGAAGAGGAGCTCGGGGCGGCAGGCGTCGGGCGAGCCGTCCATCTCCGCCGGCTCCTGCAGCAGGGTGGCCAGCATGGCCTGCAACTGCCCGTCGGAGGCGCCGAAGTAGCCGATCTGCCCCGCCTCGCCGCGCTCGATCTCCGTTCCCACGATGCGCAGCACCTCGCTGAGCGCCGCGGGGCCGCGCGAGCCGGGCTGCAGCCGCGCGGAGTTGAACGGCTCGCCGTTGCGCATGAACACCAGGAAGCAGCGTTCGCCCAGCTGGATCGACACGAACCCCGACACGCGCCCGGCGCGGTCGCGCTTGCCGTCGCTCAAAATGCCGGGAAGGTTGACGTACGAGAGCTTGGTGCGCGGGAGGAACGCGGTCTCGTGCGGGAACTGGTAGGTCATGCCGTGGGGTGGACGGGGCGCGTGGACCGGCTGCAAATCGGTGCGGAAGAGTACAGGAAGCGTGCCCCTACGCAAGTGTTTGCCGCGCAAGGCGAACGCACGCGCGGGCTTGCGGCGGGCGCGGCAGACGGCAAGGCACCCGGCAAAATGCGGCGGGCCGGGGATGCCTCCCCGGCCCGCCGCCCGTCTGTCCCGCGGTTACGCCGCGGCGCCGTTCAGGTGCTGCTGGATCTTGCGCTCCAGCACCGGGCGCGGCACCGCGCCGATCACCTGGTCCACCAGCTTCCCCTCCTTGAAGAAGAGGATGGTGGGGATGGAACGCACGCCGAACTGCGCCGGCGTGCGGGGGTTGGCATCCACGTCCATCTTGCCGACGGTGAGCTTGCCGGTGTAGTCGTCGGCGAGCTGCTCCACGATGGGCGCCACCATGCGGCACGGTCCGCACCACACGGCCCAGAAGTCCACCATGCTCAGCGTGGGGCCGCCGGTGATGTCCTGGAAGTTCTGGTCGGTGATCTCGACCACGTTCGCGCTGTCCGCCATTGGGCTCCCTTTCCTGTTCTGCCGGTAGCCGATCCACCCGGTGCGGGCTAGCTTACCGGCCCTGTATCTCTCAACCGAACATCCACTTGCACGAAGGGGACCGATGGACGCCCGGGCGCTGGACCACGTGGGAATCGCGGTGCACTCGCTGGACGAATCGCTTCCCCTGTTCGAATCTATCACGGGTGGCAAGGGGTACGGCCGCGAGACCGTGGAGCAGCAGGGCGTCGAGGTGGTGTTCCTGGGCACCGGCGACGGCCGCCTGGAGCTGCTGGCCCCCACCCGCGAGGACTCGGGCGTGGCGAAGTTCCTCGCGAAGCGGGGGCCGGGGATGCACCATCTGTGCTACCGCGTCGCCAGCATCGAAGACGAGCTGGAGCGCTACCGGGCGCAGGGCGCGCAGCTGATCGACGAGCACGCACGGCCGGGCGCGGCGGGCCACATGGTCGCCTTCATCCACCCGAAGTCCACCGGCGGCGTGCTGGTCGAGCTGCTGCAGGCGTCGGGGCACTGAGACGAAACGGCAAAATCCTCACGCGAGAGGAGCAGAGGCGGCGGAGATGAGTTTCTCTGCTGCCTCTGCTTCTCTGCGTGAGACCCTTTTCCGAAAATGGGGGGACACCGCCTACGGGATCACCCGCACCGCGTCCGTGCCGCGGATGTACGTGCCGTCACCCAGGCTCCCGCGCAGCACGAGGAAGGTGGTGGCCGGCGTCAGGTCGCCGTTGGCCAGCAGCGCCAGGCGCGAGAAGTGGAGCACCAGGTCCGGCCGCCCGTCGCCGTTCACGTCCGACACCGACGCGAACAGCGTCCCGTTGTTGCGCGTGTCCACCGGGGTGTCGGCGCCGCTCTCGTCGCCCAGCGTCACCGTCGACGGCACCACCTTCGTGGCGTCGAACGACGCGTCGGAGAGCACGGCCACCGCGATGCGCGCGTCGCCCACGGCGTTCAGCTTGATGCTGTTGGGGTCGCTCCCCGGCTTGATGTCGATGCGCACCGGCACCACGTTGCGCACCACGATGGTCACGTCCTGCCGCCCGAACTCGGCGCCGTCGCCCACCACGCACACCGCGAAGTGGTACACGCCGTCGGCCGTGCCCGCGGGCGGGCCGAGCGTCAGGTCGAACTCCTTCGTGGCCGGGAGCGTCACCCCGGTGTACGCGCCCGGGCTCGTCCCCCGGATCCACGGCGCGAACGCCTCGCTCCCGGGACACACCTGCAGCGTGAGCGAGTCCACCGTGCTCACCTGCGCCTGGATCAGCCCCGCGATGGCCGTGGCGATGTCGGTGCCGCCGGGGATGGTGCCGTCGGGGTTGATCACGAAGTTCGTGCCCCCGACGCGCGCCGCGTAGGCGTTCCAGAGCGAGATCCCGAACGCGTCCGGGTTGCTGTACAGGTTGATCAGCGTGATGTCGTGCGCCTTCATCCCATCCAGCACGTCCAGGATGGGCAGGTCGTCGGCCGTGCTCACCACGCCGTCGCGCCCGGGGTCCCGCCCGGTGGAGAAGCCCGGCGAGCCCACCGGGCCGCCCACGTCGCAGTCGTGGGGGATGTTGTCGGCGAAGTTCACCACGATGCGGGCCGCCCCCGGCCGCCAGCCCAGCGGGCCGTCGGTGCCCGCGCCGGCCGGGGTGAGCTCGGCGTACGTCTCGTACAGCGCGCGGCTGTACGACTCGGGGCCGTCGAAGCCGTTTCCCAGCGAAAGGGCCGAGATCGACGACGCCACGTTCGCGGGCACGGCGGTCAGCGGGCGGCTCACCCGGAAGGGCCGGTCGCCGCTGGAGCCGTACTGGGAGGCGTAGCCGCACGAGGAGTAGAACGCCGGATAGTCCTCGTAGCTGGTCACGCCGAAGCGCACGTCGCCGATCACGCCCGACACGGCGTTCATGATGTTGACGGCGTTCGTCTTCATGTTGTTCAGCTCGCCGCCCATGCTCCCGGTCAGGTCCATCGAGAACACCACGTCGCCCTTCGGCGGCGCGGCGGGAAGGGTGGCCACCTTGTGCTCGGTGATGGTCTCGCCGGCCATCATCGTGTCGACCAGCGTGGCGGGCGTGAGCGAGCCGGCGGCCGCCGCGGCCAGATGCAGCGGGCCCGCCGGCGCCCGGGCCTGCAGCACCGGCGGGGTGAGCGCGCCCCACGACTCCGGCGCGGGGTTGGCGGCGCGCACCAGCGGCTGGGGCCCGCCCTGCGGAACCGCGGCGGGGCCGCCGGAGTGGTCGGCGCAGGCGGCGAGCGCGGCCGCGCCGGCGAGAACGAGAATGCGATGGCGTGTGATCATGAAATGCCTCCAAGGGAGTGGACCCGGGTGGGTGTGCCGCAGGAGAGCCGCGGCGAGGCCGGGCGCGGGTTTGGCTCAGGGGGACGGGGGAAGATTCAGGGTCCCCGGAGAGGATTCGCCTGGCGCGTTACGGAGGCGGCGGTCGCGGCAGCAGGGAGAGGGAGCGCATCGAGGAACGGGGCAGGAGGATGAACGATGGAACATTGCTGAACCACGGTATCGTTCCTCATGCGCCAATTGCAATCAGCATACCTCCCTGTCGGATGTTGCAAATCATTATGGAGATTAGATTTAGACTCCTGCAGACTCGGATGCGCCATTTATCGTGAGACACGCGTGCCCCGCATCTGGGCCGCGGATGGGACGGCGCGACAGAGACCGGGATACGGCGAACGCGCGCGGCGACCATCGGCCGCCGCGCGCGTTCGTGCAGGCTCGTCGCGGGATTTGTGCTACTGCCGCTTCGTCACGGCCTCCAGGTCGACCTGCTCCACCAGCCACCCCCCCTCGGCGGTGCGGACGACGACGAAGGGGACGTCGACGGTGCGAGTTTCCTGCGTCAGTTGCACGGTGATCTGCTCGGCGTCGGAGCGGCCGGGGATGGCCTGCTCGCCGCGGATCACGAAGCGGGTGTTCTTCAGGATCTCGGCGATGGCGTACATCCGCCGCTCCACCTGCTGCTGCGGGTCGCGCGAGGCGATCGGCCCCTCGCGCGTGCCGAAGACGGCGCCCATCCGCGCGTAGTCCTTCGCGGCCACCAGCCGCATGAACTGCTCGACCACCTGCGCCGGCGCGCCCGCGGGGCGCACGCCGCCGGTGGAGCCGGTGCGGCCGCCGCACGCGGCCACGGCGGCGAGCAGCACGAAAGCGAGCGAACGGATTCGCCAGGAACGCAAGCGGACCTCCGGGTGTGGCATGGGAATTCGGGGAGTGTTCGGCGGTCCGCGAATGTTGGCGCGGCGGACGGGGGATGTCAAGCTGGACGGAGGTTAGGAAGTCCTGAGTCCTGAGTCCCAAGTCCTAAGTGCTGAGTGCTGAGTGCTGAGTGCTGAGTGCTGAGTGGGGATGGTTCAGTCGCATCGAAGAGTCAGGGTGGTACATCGGGAGATTCGATTGCGCGCCGCCACTCGTGCCGCTTCTAATTCTGATCTCCATCGTCCTTTCCTCGTTCTGTTCGACAGATGGCGATTCCAGTGAATGAGTCGGCTGCCGCGCGCGACGTGGGCACCGGGTGGACGGCGGACGAGGTGCGGCGCGTCGGCGAGCGCGTGGCGGAGATCGTCGCCGGCTATCTCGGCGCGCTCCCGGACGGGCCCGTGTTCCGCCCGATGCCGCGCGACGCTGTCGCGGCCATGCGCGGCGCCTCCGCTCCCGCGGAGGGCATCCCGGCAGACGCGCTGCTGGACGAGTTCGTGGAGACCGTGGCCGCATACCCGTTCGGCAACGGGCACCCGCGCTGGTTCGGCTGGGTGAACTCGCCGCCGGCGGTCATGGGCATCTTCGCCGAGGCGCTGGCGGCGGCGATGAACCCCAGCGTAGCCGGCGGCAACCACGCGGCGGTGCACCTGGAGCACCAGGTGGCCGGCTGGCTCAAGGAGATGACCGGCTTTCCCGCGGACGGGATGGCGATGCTGGTCAGCGGCGGCTCCGCCAGCGCGCTCACCGCCCTCACCGTCGCCCGCTTCGTGGCCGCACGGCGCGCCGGGTGGGACGTGCGCCGCGACGGGATGCGCGGCTTCCCCGCCCCGCTCCTCGTCTACCGCACCTCCGAGGCGCACGGCTGCAACCAGAAGGCGGTGGAGATCCTGGGCCTCGGCTCCGCCGCCCTCCGCGAGGTTCCCGCCGACGCCGCGCTGCGCATGGACGCCGCCGCGCTCGACGCCATGATCCGCGCCGACGCCGCCGCGGGCGCCATCCCTATGGCCGTCGTCGCCAGCGCGGGGACGGTGAACACGGGCGCGATCGATCCGATCGAGGACATCGCCCGCGTCTGCCGCGAGCACGGCACGTGGCTGCACGTGGACGGTGCCTACGGCGCGCCGGCCATCCTCAGCGCGCGCTATGGGGACGCGCTGCGCGGCCTGGCGCTGGCCGACAGCGTGGCGATGGACCCGCACAAGTGGATGTACATCCCCGTCGAGGCCGGCGTGGTGATGGTGCGCGACGCCGGGGCGATGCGCGAGGCGTTCAGCCTGGTCCCGCCCTACCTGCGCACGGACGACGACGAGGCCGGCGTGCAGGGGCCGCCATGGTTCAGCGAGTTCGGCATCCAGCAGACCCGCGGCTTCCGCGCGCTGAAGGTGTGGATGGCGATGAAGAGCTTGGGCCTCGACGGCTACCGGCGGCTGATCGAGCACGACCTGGCGCTCGCCGGCTACCTGGCCGCACGCGTCGCCTGCGAGCCGGCGCTGGAGACGTGGGAGCCGCGCGGCCTGAGCATCGTCTGCTTCCGCCTGCGCGGCGACGACGCGCTGAACCGCGCCGTCCTGCGCGACGTGCAGCTCGGCGGCCGCGCATTCATCACCGGCACCGTGCTCGCCGGACGGTTCTGGCTGCGCGCCTGCATCATCAACCACCGCGCGACGGAGTCCGACGTCGACGCGATGGTGGACGCGGTGCTGGAGGCGGCGGGACGCGCGTGATTCGTGAGAAGCGGTAACCGCGGAAAGAGCTTCCAGGAACGGGCATGCCGAGAACGAGTGCCGGCCTGCTGATGTACCGCCGGGCTTCCGACGGTCTCGAAGTCCTGCTCGTTCATCCAGGCGGGCCGTTCTGGGCGAAGAAAGACGCGGGCTCCTGGTCGATCCCCAAGGGCGAGTACGATCCGTCCGTGGAGAACCCGCTGGACGTCGCACGGCGCGAGTTCGAGGAGGAAACCGGGATCCCGCCGTCCGGCGAGTTCCTGGAGTTGGCGGCGATCAAGCAGCCGAGCGGAAAAGTCATCACCGTGTGGGCATTCGAGGGAGATTGCGACCCCGACGCCATCCGGAGCAACACGTTCACGATCGAATGGCCGCCGAAATCCGGCAAACAGCGGGAATTTCCAGAGGTCGACCGCGCCGGGTGGTTCGATCTTGCTGCAGCCGCCGGCAAGATTAACCGCGGCCAGCTTGGATTCCTGCAGAAGCTTGCCGAAGTTCTGGATGCCGAAGTTCCAGTTGCCGACGCGGATCAGCCCGGGCCGGACTGAACAGGAGACCGTGTTCGACCGGAGATTCGCGAAGGCCACCTCACATGCGGGAGATGGCCTTCGTTTTTGCCTGCATTTTCGGACCTCCTCCGCTTGCGCGCGCCTCCATCCTCAACCCGCCGCGCAACCAACGCCGACGTTCACCCCATGGTGGGACGCCGTGCCGAAGGCGGCGCTACGATTCGAGGGAATGGGACTCGGAACGGGGATTAAAGATCGCTCCGTAATTGGCGGAGTCTTTCCGCGGTCTTCTCGAGCCCGGAGTGGTCGAGCTTCTCGATGTACTCATCCCGGGAAAACGCCGGCCGCGTCAGCGCCGCACGGTGGGCGCGAAAGGCGGCAAGCACTTCCGTCGGTGCCTGCCGCAGCCGATCGATCAGGAAATCGTCGGGATGACGGGCCTCCACGCGCCACGGCGAAAGGATCGCATGCGGAAAGTCGCGACCGTTGAATGTGACGATGATCTCCGCACCGCTCTCGATCGCCGCCGCCAGGACGTGCCGGTCATCGGGATCGGGCAGGCAGATGGCGGTGATCCGGTGCTCGTAGCCTTCGACCAGCGCGCCGGGGACGGCGGCCTCCATCAGCTGCCGTACTCGCTGCAGCTTCTCCAGGCTCAGATCGTTCCTGCGAGCCAGGACGCCGCGGATCCACTCATCGTGAATGCGGTCGGTCCATCGCGGTGAAACGGCGCCGGCACGTGCGAGGCGCAGCAGCAGGTCCCGCAGGAATGCGGGATAAAGCACGTTCGCGTCGTACACCGCGACCGGCCGGCTCACTCGTAGAGCCCGAGATCCTGCGACAGCGAGACGAGTTCGGAATACGCATGCTCTGCGTCGGCCTCCAGCCGCGCGCGATACCGCAGCACATCGGCGTAGCGCACGCGCCGGTGCGTTCCGACCTTCCGGAACGGCATCTTCCCGGATTCGAGAAGCTTGACCAGGTACGGGCGCGACACGTTCAGGAAGTCGGCGGCCTTCTGCGTCGAGAGCTCGCGATCGAGCGGCGCCACGGCAACGCTGTTCCCATCGGCTACTTCGTCGATGATGAGGACCAGCATGTCGAACACCTGCCCGGGGATCGAGAACTCCCCCTTGTCCGCTCCGCGGGTGACGACGAAGGTGACGATGCTGCCCCGCCGCTTCATCCGTCCAAGCCTGGACGCGCTTTCGCGCGCCACCCGCACATCTTCGTCGGTGGGCTGGATCGGCGCCGGCAATACGCTGCTGATGAAGTTCATGGCTCTGATCGCTGGTGAACGCCTGCCGAAGGATACCCAATAATCGAAATAAACGCAACGGGGACCGAAAAACGAGCCGCCCTTCGCCGGGAAGGGACGACTCGCCTGGTCGATGACCGACAGTGGATCACACCCCCGCGGCCGCGGGCTCCTCGCGCGGGGCCTCGCGGCCGGCGGCGCGGAAGGCAAGCTGGGCAGGATGATGCGCCGCCGCCGACGGTTCTGTGTGTGCGCTACTGGATGCGCCTGGGCGTCACCCGCTCCACGTCCATGGTGGAGATGCTGCCGCCCGGCGCGGCCGCGGAGTACACCGCCACCACGTCCAGATCGGAAGCGCTCTGGATCACCAGGAACCCGTCCAGGCTCGTGACGCCCGCGATCCGGGTGATTTCGCGGCAGGTGATCGCGATCACGCGGTCGGGCCCGATCGCCTGGGCCTGAAAGCCTGTGACCGGTCCACCCGATCCGCTTCCGATCGGGCCAGCCTGCGCCACCTTGAAAACGAATCGGGTGTTCTCGCGCAGGCTGTTGTGGATGTTCACCGTGGTGGCGACGGTGGCCGGCACCGTGAACGGCTCGCCGCGGCCGCACACCACCTTCACGGCCCACTCGTTCTGGGCGGCGACGGCGCGCGGTGCGAGCCCGCATGCGGCGGCGATGAAGACGGCGGCGATGATCCGGCTGGGTCGCATGGTGGCCTCCTGTGGATTGGAGAGATGAACCGGCGGGACGCCGATCGCCCTCGCATGCGCCATGCACGTGCGTTCCGTCGCGCGCTCTTCTTACGCTGCAAGCACTTGGCAAATCCCAGGGAGATCGGCGGGCACCGCAGGCGGGGCGCTCCCGCCCCACCGATGGGACATACCGTCACACGTACATGCATCGGACAAGCGGCCCCGCTCCTCGCGGACGAGGAGCGGGGCCGTTCGCCGACGGAGAGCGAGAGGACGGTCAGACGGCCGCCGGCACCTCTTCCTCCCGCGGGGCCTCGCGGCCGGCGGAGCGGAAGGTGAGCTGGGCGGCGCCGGGGTCGCGGTCCACCACCACCGTGTCGCCCTCCTCGAACTCGCCCTCGAGCACGCGGACGGCGAGCGGGTTCTGCACCAGCCGCTGGATGGCGCGCTTCAGCGGCCGCGCGCCGTACGCCGGGTCGTATCCCTCCTCGGCGATCAGCTCCTTGGCCGCATCGGTCACCCGCAGCGTCATCTTCCGCTCGGCCAGCAGGCTTTCCAGCCGGCGCAGCTGCAGGTCCACGATGGTCTTCAGCTCGGCCCGGTCCAGCGGCTTGAACACGATCACGTCGTCCACGCGGTTCAGGAACTCGGGACGGAAGTGGCGCCGCATCTCGGCCAGCACCTGCCGCTCCACCTCCTCGCGCGTCTCCGGGCGGTCCATCCGCGGCGCGTACTCCAGGATCAGCGTGCTGCCGATGTTGCTGGTCATGATGATGACCGTGTTGCGGAAGTTCACCGTGCGCCCCTGGCTGTCGGTCACCCGCCCGTCGTCCAGGATCTGCAGCAGCACGTTGAACACGTCCGCGTGCGCCTTCTCGATCTCGTCGAACAGGACGACGGAGTAGGGGCGCCGCCGCACGGCCTCGGTGAGCTGGCCGCCCTCCTCGTAGCCCACGTATCCCGGCGGCGCGCCGATCAGCCGGCTGACGGCGTGCTTCTCCATGTACTCCGACATGTCGATGCGCACCATCGCGTCCTCGTCGTCGAACAGGAACTCGGCCAGGGCGCGCGCCGTCTCCGTCTTCCCCACGCCGGTCGGTCCCAGGAAGATGAAGGAGCCGATGGGGCGATTGGGATCCTGCATCCCCGCGCGGCTGCGGCGCACGGCGTTGGCCACCGCCTCCGTCGCTTCCGGCTGGCCGATCACCCGCTGGTTGAGATGCTGGTCCAGGTGCGCCAGCCGCTCGCGGTCGCTCTGCAGCATCCGGCTCACCGGGATGCCGGTCCACCGGGCGACGACCTCGGCCACGTCGTCGGCGTCGACCTCCTCCTTCAGGAACTTGCTCTGCTTCTGCAGCTCGGCCAGCCGCGCGTCGCTCCCGGCGATCTCCTTCTGCAGCGCGGGGATCTCGCCGTACTGGATCTGCGCGGCGCGCTCCAGGTCGCCGGTGCGCTGGGCGCGGTCCAGCTCCACCTTCAGCTCGTCGAGCCGCTCCTTCTTCGCCCGGATCTCCTGGATCGCCTGCTTCTCGCTCTGCCACCGCGCCTTCATCCCGCTGCTCTTCTCGCGCAGGTTGGCCAGCTCCTCCTCCAGCCGCTGCAGCCGCTCCTTGCTCTCGGGGTCGGACTCGCGCGACAGCGCCTGCCGCTCGATCTCCAGCTGCATGATGCGGCGCTCCACCTCGTCGATCTCCTGCGGCATGCTGTCGATCTCGATGCGCAGCCGGCTGGCGGCCTCGTCGATCAGGTCGATGGCCTTGTCCGGCAGGAAGCGATCGCCGATGTAGCGGTTCGACAGCGTGGCGGCGGCCACGATCGCCGGGTCGGTGATGCGCACGCCGTGGTGCACCTCGTAGCGCTCCTTCAGCCCGCGCAGGATGGCGATGGTGTCCTCGACGCTGGGCTCGCCCACGAACACGGGCTGGAAGCGCCGCTCCAGCGCCGCGTCCTTCTCGATGTACTGGCGGTACTCGTCGAGCGTCGTCGCACCGACCACGCGCAGCTCGCCGCGGGCCAGCGCCGGCTTCAGCATGTTCCCCGCGTCGGGCGAGCCCTCGGTCTTCCCCGCGCCCACGATGGTGTGCAGCTCGTCGATGAACACGATGAACTGCCCGTCGCTGCTGGTGATCTCCTTCAGCACCGCCTTCAGCCGCTCCTCGAACTCGCCGCGGTACTTGGCGCCGGCCAGCATGGCGCCGATGTCGAGGGAGATGAGCGTCTTGTCGCGCAGCCCCTCGGGGACGTCGCCGTTGATGATGCGCTGGGCGAGGCCCTCGACGATGGCCGTCTTCCCCACCCCCGGCTCGCCGATCAGCACGGGGTTGTTCTTGGTCCGGCGCGAAAGCACCTGCACCACGCGGCGGATCTCCTCGTCGCGGCCGATGACGGGGTCGAGCTTTCCCTGCCGCGCGCGCTCGGTGAGGTCGGTCGAGAAGCGCTGCAGCGCCTGGTACTTCTCCTCGGGATTCTGGTCGGTCACGCGGTGGGCGCCGCGCACCTGCTCCAGCGCCTCGAGCAGCGTCTTCCGGTTCGCGCCCTGCGCCTTGAGGAGCGACGCCGTGGCGAACCCCTTCTCCGCCAGGCCGAGGAGGAAGTGCTCGGTGGAGACGTACTCGTCCTTGAGCTCGCGCGCCTCCTTCTCGGCCTGGTCGAGCACCGCGTTCAGCTCGCGCGAGATGTGCGGCGTGGCGCCGCTCTGCTTCGGCAGACGCTCGGCCTGCGCGTCCGTCTCCGTCCGCAGCCGGGTGACGTTGACGCCCACCTTCTGCAGGATGGGCACGACGATCCCCTCCTCCTGCTCGAGCAGCGCCATCAGCAGGTGGAGGTCTTCGATCTGCGGGTTGCCGGCGCGCTGGGCGCGGCTCATGGCGTCCTGCAGCGCCTCCGCCGATTTGACAGTCAGACGATCGGGATTGATCATCGGATCTCCCTAAGTTGTTGATTTATCTAGATCTACCTTGCGCCCTGGATACGGCGGAACCGCGGGGGGATCCGCCTTCCGCACGGAGAGGATGCATTCGCACGGCGGACGTCGCTGGCCGGGAGAAAGGGAACTTTCGTGCCCGGATTTCCGTGCCAAATCGTCAGTTTCCCCGCCGAATGCGCGGTGTGTTCCCGGATGCGGCGGACGCAGGCGGCCCCGCCGGTCGCGCAGGTGGTGGGAGCAATCGAAAGCCATCGGCAGGTTTCCGGCCGGGGGATGAAGAACGAGGAGCACCTCGATCTCCTTCGATCCCCTTCTCCCCATCAACAATCGCCCTGAAAGGGAATCGAAGTAGATGGGCTCATCCCTGGATCTCCATACTTGCGGGCAATCAGATCTCCCTATTCTATTCGTCTCACGTCGTGAAAGACGCGCTATCTCAGCAGACTCGGTCCCTCACCCTGACGGGAGGAGTGCAATGCCCCGGAACTCCGCTGTTCGCCGCGCCGCGCTTGCCGTGCTGACCGCGGCCTCGCTCGCGTTCGGCGCGCGCGCGGCGCTGGCCAGCCCCGCGCCGATGCAGACGTGCACCGACCCCGCCAACTCCGTGGGCTCGTGCAGCTCGACGTCGGACTGCCGCAAGATCTGCAACCGGCTGTCGAACGGGCTGATCCCCGTGTGCGACACGCGCACGCACTGCTGCAGCTGCCAGAAGCTGTGACGGTGGGCGCCGCCCGAGGGGCGGGCGGCGCGCGTTTCCCTCACGCAGGAGGCACCATGCCCAGGACGGCTCGCATCCGGAACGTGCTGTTCGGCGCCGCCGTGTGCGCCGCGCTCGGGTTCGGCGCCGCGTCGGCGGCGGCCCACCCGCGCTCGGCGAGGTCGCCGATCATGGACTCGGCCGCGGAGTGCACCCAGTACTGCACGGCCATCGGCAAGGTGCACTCGAGCTGGGACCCGGTCACCGGCGCGTGCCGCTGCTGGTGAGCGCGGACCCGCGAGCCGGCTCAGGACCCGGTGAGCAATGAATGCGGCGGCACGCCAGAAAGCGTGCCGCCGCTTCGTTGTTCTTGCGATGGCGATGCTTACTGCCGCTGCATGGCCAGCCCGTAGCCGTATCTCCCGTTCTCCAGCCGCGCGGGAGAGATGGGAAGCATAACGCGGCGCCCGTCCGGCAGCGTCCACACGCGGCCGCCGTCCTCCGTCGCCGGTGCGCCGTGCCTCGCGGCGAGCGCGGCCGCGGCGCGGTCAAGGTCGCGCTGCACCGCCGCGGAGTCGCCCTCGGCCGAATAGAACGCGTGCCAGAGCACGCGGCTGCGGAAGCGGGCCCGGAGCACGGCGCGCACGCCGGCGCGCCGCGCCTCGAACACCAGCGTCGAATCGGGCGTCGGCGGGTCGGCCGCCGGCGTGAACCCGAGCCGCGCGAGGCGGGCGCGAACGGCGCCGACGGGCGCATTCCACCGGCATCTCGCCGGGCGTGGGCGCCTGCGCCGCCGCTGCGCGAGGGAGCGCCAGCAGGGCGGCGGCCAGGAGTGACGGCAGGAGTCGGCGGAGGGGGAGGATGCTCATGAGCCCCATCATCCTGGTGATCACAAAATGTCCGTGAAAGCGCCCGCCGGACGTTACCAGTGAAGATAACGGGTGGCAAGCACCCGGTGTGACGCCAGATCCGTCCACGTGTGTAGACGGCGTGCTCGTTGTCCTGAATCACTTGCGCAAGGGCGCGCACCTGATTTTGATTGGCGGATAGGGACCCTCCGCTTCGCCCCACCGATCCGCGCTCCAGATGCCCTCCATCTCCCGCCCTTCCCTCCTGTTCCGCAGCGTCCTGGCGCTCGCCTCGATCGTCGCGCTGGTGGGGATGGTGCCGCAGCGGGCGCGCGCGCAGTGCCCGTTCACCGACCCCAACTGCACCGGCAGCGGCACGGCGCCCACGGTGTCGATCGACCCCGCCGGCGGCGCGGTGAGCTCGTCGAGCGTCCCGGTGACGGTCTACTGGAGCTCGTCGGGGGCGGGGCTGAACGCCTCGTCGCGCCGGATCGTCGTCAACGGCGACACCGTCACCACCTCGTTCACCTACGAGGGGATCGACACCGACAACGCCGTCTCGCAGGGCACCGTCTCACTGACCGGGAGCGCGTCGGTGACGGTGTCGGCGCGCATCTGCGACCTGCAGTCCCGCTGCTCGTCGTGGACCTCGGCCACGTACAGCTACCGCCCCTCGCCGCAGGTGCTGGGCACCGGGCAGGTTACCCGCTCGAGGGGCGAGGCGCAGATGGAGAACTTCCGCATCGTGAACCGGAGCACCTTCGTCACCGAGACGTATACGCTGGAATCGGTGTGCGACGGCACGACGTCGTGCTCGCCCAGCACGGCGCGGGTGACGGTGGCCGCCGGCGACACCGCGATCGTCGGCGTGAGCTATCGGCTCGGGACTGGGAGCCTGGAGACGGTCGGCCTGGTGGCCACCGAGACGCTGGCGGGCGGGCGCGGCTCGTCGAACACCATCGTGGTGGCCACCACCGCCGCGCCGCCGCCAGGCGCCGTGGGCGACCGCGCCGACCTGACGCTGGTGGAGCGGTCGATGTGCGTCACCGTGTCCGCGGGCCCGGGCGCGGCGTACGAGTGCGGCGACCTGCGCCTGGTGGCGCCGCTGCCGGGAACGCGCGTGCTGAACCGGGCGCGCACGCCGGCGCTGATCTACAACAGCCAGCACGCGAAGCCGTATCCCATCGTCGCCGCGCACCTGCTGCGCGACCTGTCGATGCCGCGCCCCGACTCGCTCGAGGCGAAGCTGGCGATCAACGGTACCACCATCGCCACCCGGCACTGGGCGGGCTTCCCCGCGGGCGACTCGGCGCGAGTGGCGCTGGGGTTCGACGCCTCGGGGACGGCGTATCCCACCGGCGCGTACGCCTACCACTTCGAGGTGCGCGCCTTCTACGCCGGCGGCGCCAGCGGCCTCATCTACACGCGCGACGGCAAGCTGGCGATCGTGAACCGCGGCCTGAGCGACTTCGGCAACGGGTGGTGGCTGGCGGGGCTGGAGCAGCTGCTGCCGGTGAGCGCGCAGGAGAAGCTGTGGGTGGGCGGCGACGGGAGCACGCGCCTGTACACGCTGGCCTCCGACGGCGTCTCGTGGCTCGGCCCGGCGTTCGACCGCCCCGATACCATCCGCGCGTCCGCCGGCGAGCTGGTGCGCACCCTTCCCGGCGGCGCGAAGATCTACTACGACGCGAACGGCCGCCACCTGCGCACGGTGAACCCGCTGGGCCACACCACCGCGTTCCGCTACACAGGGAGCCAGCTCGCGCGGATCGTCATTCCCCTGTCGGGCGACAGCGTGGCGTACACCTTCAACTACAGCGGCGGATCGCCCTCCGCGGCGGCGGGGATGCTGGCCGAGGTGGTGGCGCCGGGCGCGCGCGGGCTGGCCGACTCGGCGCGCGTCGTCCGCCTGGAGACGGTGGGCCGCGAGGTGACGCGCATCTACGAGCCGCAGTACCGGGGGAACGCGCCGTTCGGGAGCGCGCTGAACACCGCGAAGCCGCACGTGCTCTACACCACCACCGGCGGACGCATCACCGCGCGCACCAACCCGCTGGGCGTGCCGAACCTCTTCCGCTTCGACGCCGCGGGGCTGCTCGCCGGCACCGCGCTGCCGCTGGCGCCGGGCGATTCCATCAGGCTCGCCTTCCGCCCCGCCGAGTCGCAGGGGATCACGGGACCGGTGGCGCCCTCCGCCGTCTACACGCTACTGGACGGCCCGCGCACGGACGTGGGAGATACGGTCCGGTACGTGCTCGACCGCTGGGGCGCGCCCGTGCGCGTGGTCGATGCGCTGGGGTTCGCGACGCAGATCCGCCGCGGCAATGCCGGCCTCCCCGCCCTGGCGACCTCCGTCGTCTACGCGAACGGCCGCGAGGTGACGGCCACCTACGACGCGCGCGGCAACCTCACCGGCACCACCGACTGGTCGCACGTGGCCCCCGGCGGCCGCTACGCGGCGAGCGCCTACGCCTACGACGCGCGGTGGGACCAGGTCACGCGCAGCACCAGCGCCGAGGGTCGGACGACGGCGACCGCGTACGACAGCCTGGGCCGCCCGCGATGGACGCGGATCGGGCCCGACACCGCGCGGCGGGTGACCTTCCAGTACCGCCCGGGAACGGGCACCGCGCCGTCGATGGTGGCGTCCGTCACCCAGCCGGCGGCGGGCTCCAATCCGGCGGCGGTGGAATCGTACGACTACGACGCGCAGGGGAACCTGAGCCTCGTCGTCTCCCCGCTCGGCGTGCGCACGGAGACGCTGTCCGACGCGGCCGGGCGGCCGGTGCGCGTGCGGCAGCAGATCGACCTCCCGCCCGCCACGCCCGTCTACCAGAGCGATTCGACCATCTACGACGAGCTCGGCCGCGTCGCGCGCACCGAGAGCATCGGCCCGGCCATCGCGGCCTCGCGCGTCGGGCGTCCAGCCTCGCCCGCGCAGCGGCTGGTGGCGGTCAACACCTACGATTCGGCCAGCCGGCTGCGCACCGTATCCCGTATCTCCGCGCCCGACGAGGCCTCGATCGACACCGTCACCACGCGGTTCGAGTACGACGCCGCCGGCCGCAAGATCGCCGAGATCGCGCCCGACACCACGCCGGCAAGCCTGCTCGACAACCCGGTGGACTCCACCTTCTACGACGCCGCGGGGAACGTCGTCCGCACCCGCAACCGGCTGGGCGAGGTGGTGACGATGCAGTACGATACGCTGAACCGCCTGCGCCGCCGCTTCGTCCCCGCGGTCACGCGCACGGGGACGACGGCGCAGATCCTGTCATCGCCCACGTGGTACTTCCCCCTGTTCCGCGACAACGGGACGGGGGCGCTGGAGACGGCGAACACGACCGCGGCGCTCTCCTTCGTCCTGCGTGGCGACACCGCGGTGTTCACCTACGACGAGATGGGGAACCTGCGCTCGGCGGTGAACCAGGACGCGTCCGTCACCCGCACCTGGTTCCCATACGGGCTGATGCAGGGCGAGACGCAGCGCATCCGTACCTACGTGGGAACCGACACGACCACGCACGCGTATCCCCTGCAGTACGCGTACGACCTGGAGGGGCGGCGCGTCTCCCTGACGCTGCCGACGAATCTCGCCCCGTCCACGTCGCAGACCACGCAGACTTACGCGTGGGACGGCGGCACCGGCGAGCTCCTCGACATCGCCGACGTGCTGGGGACGCACTACCAGTACGCGTATGACACGCGCGGCCGCATCACCACCTTCACCCGCAACGGCGTGCAGGAGCGCTACAGCTACGACAACGGCGGGCGGATGACCACCCGCTACGAGGAGCACCTGGCCACGCACCAGGTGCTGCACAACGACGTGATGAGCTACGACGGGCGGGGGAAGCTGGCCACGGTGCTCGACCTGGCGACGCCGTCGTTCCCCGACACGGTGCAGAACGAGTACAGCGGCCTGGGCGCGCTGGCCGGCACCTACCGCATGCGCCAGACGATCGCGGTGAGCGACGAGCGCTTCCACAACGACGCGCTGGGGAACCGCTATGCCGCCGTGCAGCGCAGCCAGGAGGGCTTCAAGTACACCGAGCCGCCGAACACCAGCGCCAGCCGGTACGAGCGTTACACCGGCCGCATGCGCGTCACCCTCGGCCCGGCGACCACCGACACGTCCACGTACGACCGCGCGGGAAACCGCACCTTCGTCCTCCGTCAGCAAACCACCACTACGCCGTACGATGCCAACTGCAACGCGAGCTCGTGCCCGAGCAGCGTGGAGGCCACGCTCATCGACGAGACGGTGCAGTTCTACGGCGCCGAGGGGCGGCTGCGGATCGCGGACCGGCGGGCGTGCCTGAAGTTCAGCGGCAACGCGAACCAGTGCGACACCAGCCGGCTGCCGCTGGGCAACCAGCGCTCGTCGTTCGAGGAATACCGCTACGACGCGCTGGGCCGGCGGGTGCTGGTCCGCTCGCGCCAGGCGTACCTCTGCCAGATCAACTGCCAGAACCTCGTCCGCCGCACCGTGTGGGACGGAGATCAGGTGCTCGCCGAGATCCAGGCGCCGGCAGCCACGGGTACGGCCGCATCGACCATGGAGAACGACCAGTTCCGGCCGAGCGTCAATGCCAACTCGGTGGTGATTCCGTCCGGCCTGCGCGACACCGCCGACGTGGCGCCGACGGACACGGTGCCGCAGGCGCAGACGTACGGCGGCTTCCACTTCGGCCGCGTCGTCTACACGCATGGTCCGGGGATCGATGCGCCGCTCTCGCTGGTACGAATCGCGTATAGCGACTCCATCCCCGCACCGCAGCTGGTGGTGCTGCACAACGACTGGCGCGGTGAGTACGACATCGGCAGTTATGCGTTCGGCTCGCTGGCCAAGCCGTGCGTGCGCATCACCCGCAGCTCGCAGTTCCAGACGATCGTGCCGGGCGGACAGGCCTCCGACTGGCCCAAGGCACCCAGCCCGCAGAACACGAGCTGGTACCACTGCGTGGAGGTGGAGTGGCCCGCCCCGCACGTGTTCATCACGCGCGAGACCAGGAACCGCAGCCTGAACGGCCCCAACGCCTGGGTCGGCACGCTGATCGACGGCATGCGCGACAACAGCGGCCAGATGTACATGCGCAACCGCTACTACGATCCCGCCAGCGGGCGCTTCACGCAGGAGGATCCGATCGGGCTCGCGGGCGGGCTGAACGTGTACGGGTTCGCGGAGGGGGATCCGGTGAGCTATGATGATCCGTATGGACTAAAGGTGTGCCTCAGGGGCTCGGCCGCAGAAGTGCGGTATCTCCGCAACATTCTCTCGACCACGGTAGGAGCCTTCCTATCTCTCGACAGGCAAAACTGCATTTCGTTCATCGGAGCATCGAGACGTTCATCACTACGTGGCCTACGGGATCGGCTCGCATTCATGAATTCCCGCACCCAGGTCTATTCTGTTCGATTCATGTTCACGGAAGATACCACGCTCAAAAACGGGTGTATAAACGCAGAATCACACTTCTGTCCACCTGACCTTACAACGGTGATCGACCAGTCGGACTCCGGACGACATTTCAATGCAAAATTCTTCGGTTGCAAAGTATCGATGGTGGGGCCGCAAGTCACGGAATCGAGCACTTCGATTGCTGCACATGAACTTCTTGGCCACGCTTGGGCACACGCTGCCCAATTGGACCCATTCGACGAGCGGATCGCCCACAGCGCGGAAAACGTCTTTCGACGCGCTTTTGGGTTGACACAGCGATGCGGAGGCTGACCGTGACGAAATTGCGCCGATCACCCGTGCTGGGTCCGGCCTTCGTGGCAGGGCTCTGCACGCCTTTTTGCCTAGCGGTCATCGGGAATCTGACCCTTCAGAACGGTATCTTCTATTCGCTCGCAGCGTTCGGAGTAATCGGCGCCGCAGTGCTCTGGGGGCGATCGCGAGCTTTCACGGTTGGATGGAGCCTGATGCTGCTCGTGTGGTTCAGCCTGTTGGGCACGACAGGATCCAACGCCCAGTGGAATATTACTGCCATTCTCAGACTGATTTCTGACGGCTTTGTGCTATGGTGTTCAATGGCACTCCCCCTCGCGGGCGCACACTATGTGTATTTGCTCTTGTCTCACTCTTCAATCCAGCGCCGGACACTGTTCCTCATGCTGGGTATCTGGTTGATCGTCTTCGTCGCATCTTCTCGTCTGTCACGATTTGCGCCCGATGTCGGTGCAAACCCGCGCTACCATCCATTCGTCACTTGGATCGGGGGACCTGCGCTCGTGGTTCTCCCGCTCGTTTTCTCGGTCTGCTTGATGATCATTTCATTGCAGGACCGGTCGTAACCCAGCGACTGGGAATCGCTCTCGTAATCCCCTGTCTCCGCAGCCTGCCCGGGGCTTATCGCGGGATCCAGGGCTCTCTCGCACCTCACTTCCCTGGACACCTGGTAAGTGGGGAGCAGCCGGATCGGGAAAACTCCACCGCGGCCGTTTCATTCTCCGACGGACAGAATAGCCCTCCTGATGTAGCCCCCCACTTGAACACGTAGATGCAGAAAGCCCCGCCGAGATGATCTCCGGCGGGGCTTCGTCGTCGTTCACGCCACAACCGGCCTTACGGTCCCAGCAGGATGGCGTTCAGCAGGAGCGGCTGGCTGGAGCGCCAGAACAGGTGGAAGAGCGGGTCGTCGGCGAAGAGGATGATGCTGCCACGGCCCATCTCTTTCGTCACCAGCCATCCCTCCTGCCCCAGCCGCCCCACGTTCTCGGGCGAGATCACGCCGGAAAGCCGCTCCGGCGCATGCGGGAAAGTAGACGACCGGACGGCAGCCTGTTTCCACGCGCAGTAACAACTTCATCCCCGCGCCGCAGCTGGTGGTGCTGCACAACGACTGGCGCGGCGTGGCCCGCGCCGCACGTCTTCATCACGCGCGAGACGCGGAACCGCAGCCTGAACGGCCCCAACGCCTGGGTCGGCACGCTGATCGACGGCATGCGCGACAACACCGGGCAGATGTACATGCGCAACCGCTACTACGACCCTGCGAGCGGCCGCTTCACGCAGGAGGATCCGATCGGGCTCGCGGGCGGGCTGAACGTGTACGGGTTCGCTGCGGGGGATCCTGCGAACTATGCTGATCCATTTGGTTTGTCCTGTCAGGACAGCCGTGGACGACAGATTCCATGTCCACCGAACGTCGGTGAGCTTGGCCTTTCAGTTGTGATCACGTATCCAGATGGTACTATCGCTATTCGAACGGGAGGAACGCGGGCATGGCGCAACAACAATCCTGGAAATCTTCGCTCTGGCAGCTTTGCACGGTCGCAAGGAGCGATCGGAGAAACGCACAACGGCGGTAACGGTGATTTTGCAGTGTTCCCCGACTTCGAAACAGGCGAGCGTGCGCAGATGACCCGTATCACCACAGGGGTCTATGCAGGACTAAGTCTCGACGCGATGATTGCCAAATACGCTCCGCCTTCAGAGAACAATACCCCGGCATACCAAGCTCATGTGCGAAACGCGACCGGACTAAGCGGAGACGTCACCGTTGACCAACTTCCTCCGGATCAACTACGATCGGTGGTAAAGGCCATGCAAAGCCATGAGCACTTCAGAGCTGGCAAGATCCGCGTATATTCCTGCCATGGAATCTTGGGTCCGTGCTTGGGAGCGAACTGATATGAACCACATGCCTCGTGCACTACTGGTGATCAACGCCATTGTGATCTCTGTTTTGGGCTGTAGGCCAGATCAACCCCAAACTGGTCAGAACAAGGTGGCGCAGGCCGATTCGTCGTAGCAAGTTCAGACGATCTCACACGAACACCCGTGTGTTCCCTTCGAGCCGAGCGTCGTCACATTGAGCGGACAGTTGGTCATTTCCCCGAGATTTGGACCTCCAAATTTCGGAGAAACGCCTGACGAGGACGAGAAACTGCAGATTCCTTTCCTGATCCTGGAGCACGAAGCAGCAATGTGCAGAAATCCGGATACTGGTTCGCGAGAAGATCCGCCGATCCATTCGGACACCGTGCAATTAAATCTCATCCGTGTGGGTAACAGTTGGTTCCGCGAAGATGGAAAACATGTGATAGCGCGTGGCTCCCTGTATCCCGGTACATCCGGTTATCACTTTTCCAAAGTGTTGATGATGGTCGATAGCATCTCGCTATCACCGACAGATTCCGCCCGACTTCAAACCGGCTCCAAATAGTGCGACGATGTGTAGATAGCCTCGGGTATCGTCTCGCAAAGTGGATGAGAGCACGCATCGATTCAAGGCCATATATCACCGAAAGCGGCGACTCACTAATGAATGGTGTGTCGCCGCATTGTTTGGCGCGATTGTGATCGGAGACCATCTGCTTGATGATGGTGCTGCACAACGACTGGCGCGGTGAGTACGACATCGGCAGCTATGCGTTCGGCTCGCTGGCCAAGCCGTGCGTGCGCATCACCCGCAGCTCGCAGTTCCAGACGATCGTGCCGGGCGGCTCGGCGTCCGACTGGCCCAAGGCGCCCAGCCCGCAGAACACGAGCTGGTACCACTGCGTGGAGGTGGAGTGGCCCGCGCCGCACGTGTTCATCACCCGCGAGACGCGGAACCGCAGCCTGAACGGCCCCAACGCCTGGGTCGGCACGCTGATCGATGGCATGCGCGACAACACCGGCCAGATGTACATGCGCAACCGCTACTACGACCCGGCCTCAGGCAGATTCACGCAGGAGGATCCGATCGGGCTCGCGGGCGGGCTGAACGTGTATGGGTTCGCGGAGGGGGATCCGGTAAGTTTCGGCGACCCCTTCGGTACGAAGCTTTGTTTCCGAGGCCCGGGTCGGATTCGACTCGTGACAGCCACAATGAACGCGACGAACACCACCTTTTCGGTGGACCGCAACGGGTGCATCCTGGAGAATACCATTCGCGCACGCGGCGCGGCAGGGTTTGAGGAACTGCAGGATAAGCTTAAAGATCTGGTCAGCGCGTCGGAAACGCATACCGTCGCATTTCAGCAGCCGACCACGAGCGAGTGCCCCAGAATGGGATCATGCACTACGCCGGACTTACAGAGATCGTACATCCAGGAAGAGGATACGAAAATCTGGTATGTGCCGTGTGATCCGTATCGATTCCCGCGTGGCGGGCGCACGACCCTCGAATCGAGCATCGCTCACGAAGTGTTGGGACATCAGACCGAAGGTCCTGTTTACGGGTGGCTCGGCGCACGCTGGAACTGGGAAGGCCACGCGATCAAGATGGAGAACTACTACCACTCTGCAGTCGGAGAAGCCAGGAGATGCGGACACGGCATTCTGAGGCGAGAGCGTTGATCGTGTTGCTCCTGTTCTGTGTCGGTTGTGCGCCCCACCGAACGGAGCACCCTGAGGCAGAGCGGTTCACACCATTGGCCAAGCGAGTGTTTTCTGCTGCCGTCCAGGGGGATACCCTCGGGCTGAAAAGTCTGGTCGCAAACTCCGCTACCTATGTCCGCGCACGCGTTCTCGCAGGTCGTTTTCCTGCCTTGTTTGCGGCGGCACGCCGTGACGTGGTCATTCAGGACGTTCCGCTGCTGGTGACACAGGACAGCGCCTATATCGTCTACCTGCCTGAAGGCTATCGCAGATCCAGCGACCTTCTGGCACTGCGATTCGACCGCCGAGGAGATGAGTGGCTCGTGAGCTACATCGGGTTCCAGGAACCAGGAAGGTGAGCTGCCGCGGTTGGAAGTGAGGCGACGACGCACTCACCTGCCGTGTGAGGAGAAACGTGAGGTGATCGTTGATTCGAATACAGCCGATTCAGGCACGAATCATCTATACATCAAAAGCAGCCGCTACTTGACCGATCATATCACAAGTAGATTCAAGAAGCCCCGCCGGAAGCCGTCCTCCGGCGGGGCTTCGTCCATCACGCCACCATCCCCCTCACGGCCCCAGCAGGATGGCGTTCAGCAGGAGCGGCTGGCTGGAGCGCCAGAACAGGCGGAAGAGCGGGTCGTCGGCGAAGAGGATGATGCTGCCGCGGCCCATCTCCTTCGTCACCAGCCATCCCCCCTGCCCCAGCCGCCGCACGTTCTCGGGCGAGATCACGCCGGAAAGCCGCTCCGGCGCCTGCGGGAAATAGGCCACCGTCTCGATCCCCTCCCCCGGCTCGAACACCGTCGTTCCCATGTGCAGCACGAAGGTCTTCGCGGGGTCGGCGTCCAGCCCGGCGCCGAAGGCCAGCGGGTGCGCGGGGTCCAGCGCCACGGTGAAGATCGCCCCCGGCACCTCCTGCCTCCACTCCTGCCGCTCGCGCTCCTCGCGGCCGGCCAGCGAGCGGGCGCGGGCGCTGGCCGTGTCCTTCGCCGGCTCGCGCAGCTTGATCTCCGCCAGCCCGGCGGCCGCCTCCGCGCCGCCGGCCACCGCGACGAGACGGCCGCCGCGCTGCATGAACTGCTTGAGCGCATCCTCCGCCCCGCGGATCGCGCGGGTGGAGGCGTCGGGGAGGACGATCACGTCGTAGCGCGTGAGGTCCGCGCGGGCGAGGTCGGCCGCCTCGAGCGCGTCGAAGCGCATCCCCAGCTGCTGGTCGAGGAGGAACCAGAAAGCGCCGAACGAGGTCGGATCGACCCCCTCGCCCGAGACGACGGCCACGCGCGGGCGCTTCACGTTGGCCACGTTCTCGCTCCCCAGGTCGATCCCCTCCTCGCTGTGGCCGGTGGAGACGACGGAGACGAAGCCGCCCAGCCCCGCGCGCGTGGCCCGCGCCTGCACCGAGTCGTTCCCCCGGTTGGGGATGAACCACGTTCCCGCCGGCCAGCGCCGCCCGCCGAAGGTCGCGGACTTGCCCAGGACGCGGACGCGCCCGCCCGCGTCCAGGAAGCGCATCACCGCCGCGGTCTCGTCCGCGCCCGGTGCGACGAGATAGCCGTAGGCCGGCGCCGGCGCGGCCACGTTCGACGGCCCGCCGTCCGACGGCACGGCGGGGACGGAGACCCAGCTCCCGCCGCCCGCCACCGGGGTGCGGTAGGCGGCCACGCCGTACGCGTAGGGGAGCGACCAGGCGCTGATGTCGTACGAGAAATTGGCGCGCAGCGGCGTCTCCTGCTGCAGCAGCGTCACCGCCAGTCGGCCCAGCCGCTGGCGCGCGCGGACGCGGTAGGTGCCCGCGGGGAACTGGCCGCGCTGCGGGAAGCCGGCCAGGGGCGTGGCCCGCGCGCCGAAGCCGGCGTTCGCCCGCTCCACCTCGATCCCCTGCCCGCGCAGGTGGTCGACCAGCGCGCGGACGCGGGTGGGATCGGTGCCGGGCACGAGGAGGAAGTCCTGCTCGTTCGCCCCCGCCGTCCGCGCCGCCGAGGCGTAGTCGGTCAGCAGCTGCGTCTTCCCGGCCATCGCCGCGCGCAGCGTGGCCTCGCCGCTGGTCCAGTGGTGCAGCGCGCGCTCCTTCAGCGTCAGCGTGTCGCCGTCGGTGCGCTCGATCGCCTGGCCGGCGGCGCCGTGGCCGGCCTGCTCGTAGGTCATCCCGATCGCCCCGGTCAGGCTGGGCCAGCTGTCGCCGTAGCCGGGGTAGAAGAGGTCGAACTCCTCGGCCGTGTAGTAGCTCCATCCCTGCTGGTCGAACGCGCGGGCGTTGGCGTCGCCGAAGCGCTTCCCCCACTGCAGGATGTACGGCGGGTAGATGGGGTTGACCGGCGCCGTGGCGGGAAAGAAGAAGTAGCTGGAGTTGTACCCCATCTCGTGGAAGTCCACGTGCACCTGCGGGTTCAAGCGCCACCAGGTGGCCAGCCGCGCGCGCGTCTCGGCCTGCGTGCCCCAGCTCCAGTCGCGGTTCAGGTCGAACAGGTAGTGGTTGAAGCGCCCGCCGGGCCACGGCTCGCGGTGCTCGCGCGCCTGGGGATCGGGGTTGGGGCGCGCGCCGCGCACCTGGCGGAACCAGTTGACGTAGCGGTCGCGCCCGTCGGGGTTGACGACGGGGTCGATCACCACGACCAGCGAGTCGAGCACGCCGCGCACCTCGGGCGCGCCGCGGGCCAGGTCGTACGCCGTCCACAGCGCCGCCTCGCTCGACGAGCTCTCGTTGCCGTGCACGCCGTAGCTGAAGTACACCACCGCCGGATTTGTCGAGGCGACCTGTGCGGCGCGCTGGGCGCTCGTCTCGGGCCGCGTCAGCTCCGCGTTGGCGGCCAGCACCTGGTCCAGGCGGGAGAGCACGTCGGGGCGGGCGACGACCAGCTGGAAGAGCTCGCGCCCCTCGTACGTCTGCCCGTAGGCCTGGTAGCGCACGCGGTCGGGCGCGGCGGCGGCCAGCGCGCGGGCGTACTGCTGCACCCCCGCGTACGGGGTGAAGCGCTCGCCCAGCTCGTAGCCCAGCACCTGCGCGGGCGAGGGCACCTGCTGCGCGGCCGCGCGGAGCGCCGGCAGCAGCGCCAGCGCGAGCGCCGCGGCGCTCGGGAAGATGCGACGGGGCATTCGGTTCGGTACGTTGGATGGAAACAAATCCGGCCCGGCGGGGTGAAGGAATCGAAGCTATGCCGAGCGTTCGGCCGGCGCAACGCGCGGTTGACACGTCCCGCGGGCGCGGATAGCCTCACGCGCGCCCCGTCCGACGGGGTGTTTCGGGGGACTTCAATGGAGATGCGGATGCGGATGACGATCGCGGCGGGCGTGATGGGGATGGCGGCGCTCGCGGCGTGCACGGGCGGCAAGCAGCGCGGCGGAGACGCCATCTCCCGCACGAAGTTCGTGCAGGCGAACGCGGACCTGCGCTCCGTCCCCGACACGGCGCCCAAGGGCGACAGCCTGCGCGTCGCGGCGCTGAAGAAGCACCGCGTGAACGAGGCGGAGCTGCGGCGCTTCGTGGTGGTGCACGGGCGCGACCCCGAGTACATGGCCACGGTCTGGCGCGAGATCTCCGACAGCGTGCAGAAGCGCTACGACCGCTCGTTCCCGCTGCTGCACCCCACGAACGAGAACCCGAACGTCCCCATGGACCGGCCGGGCCCCGGTGGCCCTCCCACGGTGATCGGCCAGCAGCAGCCCCCGCCGCCGACGGGCGTCCCGCCGCGCATGCCGCAGCGTCCGCGCCCGCCCAAGACGCCGGCGAACCTCCCGCGCGTGCAGCCCCCCGGCGGCGCTCCACCGGCGCAGCCCCCGCCCTCGCCGCTGGACACGCTGCGGCGCGAGCGCTGACAGGATCCTGAAGAGTTTGACTCACGCAGAGTCGGCAGGGTCAGCAGAGAACTGAAGCGGTTCTCTCTGCTGACCCTGCTGATTCTGCGTGAGACTTGCTGTTTCCGAGATCAACCGCCGTAGTAGACCGACGCGGCGGCGGTGCCGAGCGCCAGCAGCCCGGCGATCGACTGGCAGATGGAGAAGAGGAAGAGCAGGAGCAGCGTCCATCCCGCCGCGCCGTACCACCCGGAGGCATAGACGCGGCGCACCGCCACCATCAGCCACGCGAAGATGGGGATCACCGCGCACGCGGAGACGATGGCGATCACCGTCGAGTGGGCCAGGAGCTGGACTGGGAGAAGGACCAGCGCCGCCAGGAAGTTGATGGTGGCGAAGTGCGTGGCGAGCACCAGGTGCTGGCCGTACCACGGGCGGCGCCGGCGGAAGATGGCGTAGAGGAACCCCGCGAACAGCACGGGGATCAGCACCGACAGCCAGGACACGTGCTGCGCCGACGCCTGCACCAGCGCCTGGTGCGCCGCCTCGTCCGTCATCCCCCGATGGACGGCGAGCGCGTGCACCATCTGCTTGAACATCGCGGTGATACGGTCGGCGCTCTTCCCGTCCTGCGTGGTGGGGAGGAGGGTGGTCAGGAAGAGGGTGACGGCGAAGACCACGATGTACATCCGCAGCGCGCCGACGTACGGCCGGCGACGCCCGCGCAGCGCCTCGAGCGTCAGCACGCCCGGCTGCACGACGAGCACCCGCAGCGACCGCAGCGCGCGCGAGTCCAGGTCGAACACGTCCTCCCAGGCGTCGGCCAGGAAGTGGCGCAGCGAGAAGCGGTCGTCGGAGTGGCGCCGCTCGCCGCAGGCGTGGCAGTACTCGCCGGCCAGCGCGGTGCCGCACGACGGACACGCCACCGCGTCGGCGAGCGGCACCGTGGCGGCGAGGGAGACGGGTGTGGCGGGAGATTCGAGCGTCGCCATGGGAGGCCATCCTGCGGGCGCGGCGGGGGACAGTGCGGGCGGCTCGTGTGGGATCGGATTCAATCTGCCATCGCGCCCCGCGATTCGTCCAGCCTTTTGTCTCCTCACGTTTTAACCATCTCCCGACCCTTTCGAGATGTGCGGCGGGTTCCGGCGCGGGACTTGAATCACCGGTGCGGCGCGCGCAAACACCTGGCGGACGGACGCCGGGTGCGCGCGGTGCTTGCCCGCACCCCCGCGGGCACCGAACCACGCTCCGGAGAAGGACCCATGCGCCGTGCCCTTTCCCTGCTCGCGCTCCTGGTTCCGGCCGCGCTCCTGGCCGGCTGCGACAGCACGACGTTCAACGACGACCGCATCGGCTGCGACCGGGTGCACAGCTTCTCGCTGGGAAGCAGCACCAGCGGCTCGCTGGACCCGAACGACTGCGTGCTGACCGACGGATCGGCGGTGGAGCTCTACCGCTTCCGCATCAACGACTTCCGCACGGTCTTCGTCAGCGTCACATCGAGCAACGTGGACCCGTACGTGGAGATCCTGGACCAGAACGGCAACGCGATCGCCGAGGAGGACAACGGCGGCGCGGGGTTCTCGGAGCTGGCGGTCGATCTCTCGTCGGGCACCTACTACATCGCCGTCACCACCTACCAGCCCGGCGACTACGGCGACTTCTTCCTCGATACCGACTCCCAGTAGCCCGGGTCAGGAAAACAGAAGGCCTCACGCAGAGAAGCAGAGGCAGCAGAGAACTGAATCGGTTCCTCTGCTGCCTCTGCTTCTCTGCGTGAGGCTGTTCTTTTTCGATGGAGATCAGGGGATGACGGGCGCCCGGTCGCGCTCCTCCAGGTCGCCCCAGCGGAGCTTGCGGCGAAGCGTGGAGAAGAAGGTCTGGCCGGGGAAGCGCACCAGCCGCACCGGGTTGTCGGCGCGGCACACCAGGATGGTGGCGCCCGGCATCAGCCGCTCGTGCTCCTGGCCGTCGATGGTCAGCACCAGCTCCTCGGTGGGCGAGAGCACCTCCACCGTCACCGTCTCGTCGGCGGGAAGGACGAGGGGGCGCACCCCCAGCGTGTGCGGGCAGATGGGCGTGGCCACGATGCAGTGCACCGAGGGCGACACGATGGGTCCGCCCGCCGAGAGCGAGTACGCCGTCGACCCCGTGGGCGTGGAGAGGATGATCCCGTCGGCCGAGTAGGTGCCCACCTCCTCGCCGCTGGCGCGCACCGCCAGGCGGATCACCCGCGCGGCGCCGCCCTTGTGCAGCACCGCGTCGTTCAGCGCCAGGTAGCCGCCGCCGTCCGTCCCGTCGGGGAGGGAGAAGGAGACCGCCAGCGCCATCCGCTCGTCCAGCTCGAACGTTCCCGCGAACCACATCCCCAGCGCGCGCTCCATCTCGTCGGGCGCGGCCGAGGTCAGGAAGCCCAGGTGGCCCAGGTTGATCCCCAGCACGGGGATGGCGTCGGCCGCCACCATGCGCGCGCCGCGCAGCAGCGTCCCGTCGCCCCCCAGCGTCAGCAGCAGGTCGAGCGAGGGGATGACGTCCGTGGTCAGCGGCGGGGCGTCGATCTCGCCCTCG
Source organism: Longimicrobium sp. (assembly GCA_036377595.1). NCBI lineage: Bacteria > Pseudomonadati > Gemmatimonadota > Longimicrobiia > Longimicrobiales > Longimicrobiaceae > Longimicrobium > Longimicrobium sp. The sequence continues at coordinate 71,751 of DASUYB010000015.1, forward strand.
CGCAGGTCGTCCTCGAAATACAGCTCGGCCCCCTCCCGCCCGGCGAGCGTCACCAGGCGGGCGAGGGCCTCGACGAACTGCGCGTAGCGGGGATGGCCCACCACGCCGATGCGGCGAGCGTCCCCGGCCACGGGTCTCAGGCCGTTTCCTGCAGCGTCCGCAGCGGCCGGCCGAGCAGCCCGCGCGCCTTGGCGGCGATGCCGTCGGCCGTCAGCCCCAGCTCGGCCAGCATCTCGCCGCGCTCGCCGTGCTCCACGAACCCGTCCGGCAGCCCCATCGACGTCCCGTGCACGCCCGGCCAGCGCTCGGCCACGCTGGCGCGGACGTACGCGCCGAAGCCGTTCACCGCCGTCCCCTCCTCCACCGTCACCAGGTGCGTGTGGTGGGGGAAGAGGCGCTCCAGCGTTCCCTCGTCCAGCGGCTTCACGAAGCGGCAGTCGACCACCGTGGCCGACACGCCCTCGCGCTGCAGGAGGTCGGCGGCGGCCAGCGCGGGCGCCACCATCGTCCCCACCGCCAGGATGGCCAGCTCCTTCCCCTGCCGCAGCGTCTCCCACCGCCCGTACTCGGCGGCGGCGATCTCGCCCACCGGCCTGGGCAGCGCGGGCACCGTGTCGCGGGGGATGCGGATGCAGAAGGGGCCGCCCTTCCACTCGATCCCCAGCCGCAGCAGCGCGATCAGCTCGTCGGCGTCGCGCGGGGCGGTGATGGTCATCCCCGGCACGGCCAGCATGTAGGCGATGTCGAGCGCGCCGTGGTGCGTCTGCCCGTCGTCGCCCGCCACCCCCGCGCGGTCCATCACGAAGGTCACCGGGAGCTCCTGCAGCGCCACGTCGTGCACGATGGAGTCGTACGCGCGCTGCAGGAAGGTCGAGTAGATGGCGACGACCGGCTTCACCCCCTGCGTGGCCAGCCCGGCGGCGAAGGTGACGGCGTGCGCCTCGGCGATGCCGACGTCGAAGAAGCGCTTCGGGTGCGCCTTCTCGAAGATGTCGGTGCTGGTGCCCGTGGCCATGGCCGCGGTGATGGCCACCACCTCGGGGTGCTCCTCCGCGAGCGCGGTCAGCGCCTGGCCGAACACGTTCTGCCAGCGCGGAAGGCCGCCGGCGCTGGGCTTCAGCGGCGCGCCGGTCTGCTTGTCGAAGAGCGCGGCGGCGTGCCACTTCACCTGGTCGGCCTCGGCCGGCGCGAAGCCCTTCCCCTTGGTGGTGAGGACGTGGACGAGCCGCGGGCCCTTCATCTTCTTCACCTGCTCGAAGGTCTCGGTCAGCCGCTTCACGTCGTGCCCGTCGACGGGGCCCACGTAGCGGAAGCCGAGCTCCTCGAAGAGCATCCCGGGAACGAACATCCCCTTCAGCGCGTCGTCCCAGCGCACCGCGAAGTGCTCCACCATCTCGCCGATCGTCCCCAGCTTCGGCGCGGCGTGGATGACCCTCTTCACCTCCTCGCGGATGCGGTTGTACAGCGGGTTGGTGCGCACGTCGGTCAGCCGGTTGTGCACCCCCAGGTACTTGTGCAGCGCGCCCACGTTGGGACTGATCGACATCCCGTTGTCGTTGAGGACGACGATCAGGTCGCGGTCGGTGTGGCCGGCGTTGTTCAGCGCCTCGTACGCCAGCCCGCAGGTCATCGACCCGTCGCCGATCACCGCCACCACCTCGAAGTCGTCGCCCATGATGTCGCGCGCGGCGGCGACGCCGGTGGCGGCGGAGATGGAGGTGGCCGCGTGCCCCGCGCCGAAGACGTCGTACTCGCTCTCGTCGCGGCGCAGGAAGCCGGACAGCCCGTGGCGCTTGCGGATCGACGGCATCCGCTCGTTGCGCCCGGTGAGGATCTTGTGCGGATAGGCCTGGTGGCCCACGTCCCAGATCAGCTGGTCGCGCGGGGTGTCGAACACGCGATGGAGCGCGACGGCCAGCTCGACGGTGCCGAGATTGGAGCCGAAGTGCGCGCCCTTGTGCGCCGACACCACGTCGATCACGCGGTCGCGCACCTCGGCGCACAGCTGGGGAAGCAGCGCGTCCGGGAGCGCGCGGACGTCTGCGGGGGACTTGATCTTGTCGAGTAGCGCCACGTGGGAAGCCCTTCCCTTCCAGGTCGCATTCAGGCGCGCGCCAAGGTGGACGCGCGAGCCGGCGTGGAATCTACGTCCAACCCGCCCGTTCATCAAATCCCGCGCTCGGTCGCGGAAGTGAGCGCGGCTCAACGGGTTCGGGCGATGCAGGAGGATCTCGAGACAGGCGATCGAAATTCCGTGCGGCTGAAACGGTAGCCACACTCTGAACTTACGTCAAGTACTTTGTAATGCAGAGCACATGCTTGGCCACGCCAGCACAATCTGTCATCCCGAGGGCGCCGATCCGAGCATCGGCCCGCGCCGGCGGTGGGCGCCCGAGGGATCTATAGCCTGTTGCGGCGCAAGCGGTTGGGATTCGCGCACTCCGCGGCTATAGATTCCTCGGCCTGCAAACATCGGTGCAGACGCGAGTCCGGTGTGGCCGGCCTCGGAATGACAGTTCGAGGTGTGGATCGCGAGGCCTGAGCACCAGCATCCGCAGCCTCGGCGAGAGCAGATGTAAGGAAGATTCGAGGAAGGGAGAAATTCAGCATCGCCGCGTGTATATTCGCGCCGGGCGTCTCCGATCCACCCTCATCGATCCCACCCCGATGAACGCGCTCGCACTCCTTCCGCTCCTCGCCTCGGCAGCCGTCGCCACCGATCCCGCGCCGCCGCGGCCGCCGCTGGTGCGCGTGGTGGCCACCAACTACGCGTTCCAGGCGCCGGAGACGTCGCCGGGCGGGCTCGTGACCGTGCGGCTGGTGAACCGCGGGCAGGAGCCGCACTACGCGCGCCTCCTGCGCCTGGCGCCGGGGAAGACGCTGGCGGACTTCGCGGCGCTGCGGCGGCAGGGGCGCGGCGCGGCCGACTGGCTCGTGCCCACGGGCGGCATCGCGCCGGTGTCGCCGGGCGACTCGGCGGACCTGACGCTGACGCTGGCGCCGGGGCGCTACCTCGTGATCTGCGGCTATCCCGGCCGCGAGGGCCGCCCGCACGTGGACATGGGGATGATGCGCGAGATCGTGATCGCCGCGGCGCCGCGGGCGCGGCCGGTGCAGCCGCGCGAGGACGTGCGCCTGCGGGTGACCGACGGCACGCTGGCGTGGTCCGAACCCCTGGCGGCCGGCCGGCACGTCGTCCAGGTGGAGAACGACGGCACGCAGATGCACCAGCTGCTGCTGGCGCGGCTGCCGGAGGGCACGACGCTGGAGGCCGAGAAGCGCTGGTTCGACGACTTCCGCGGCGAGCGCCCCGGCCGCCCCGCCGGCGGCGTGATCGAGCTGCGCCGCGGCGAGCGGGTGTGGCTGGCGCTGGACCTGCCGCCGGGCCGCTATGCCCTGCTCTGCCACGTCACCGGCCCCGACGGCCGCAACCACTTCCTCGCCGGCGAGGCGGTGGAGTTCACGATCCCGCGCGCTGAGTCGCCCCGTGTCGCGCGAACGGCGCGCCCCGGGCGGGCGCGCCGTTTTGCGTATTGAAGAAGCCTTCGCCGGGACTACCATCGAGACGTCATCCGAGTCTACCACCGCGATCCGCGTGACCCCACCACGGTTGACGCCTCGCGCAGTTCGCGAGCGGTGAGCTGCCACGTCCCGCACCGTTGATGGCGGCTCGGTCTGGCCGAACGGCGATCCCCAATTTGGCCGCGTTCCACGATCTCCGACCCAACAAAGGCGGGCACGCTGTCGCGCCGGCCCCACATGTGGGGTAGCGTAGACCCGCCACACACCTTGAGGCACAGCGCACGCGAACGGCGTACGAGGCCGAACTGCCTTGGGCCGACTGCTCGATAAGTAATGGTGCGTCAGGAGCGTTTCTTGGGCATAGCGATTGCTTGATTAACTTTTTGTTCCCACGGCGGCGAAATGTGCGCAGGAAAATTTCTTTCCCTCACCGGAGACACACTATAATGGCCATCATATTCGTGGATGTCTCGACGTATCACGTGTACGCGCAGGGGGCCAACACTAAAGGTGTCCTGGCGTGGATCATCCTAGGAATCCCCAACGCGTTCGCCACGCTCATGTTCTATCAGGACGGTGCGGAGATCCCGGCTAATAGCATATTCGTGAACGCCGGACAGCCTGCGTACACTGTGCGCTACCACTACGCCCAGTTCGCCGACGTACTGGATCTGCTGCGCAACGAAAAACCGATTAAGTTCGCCTTCAACGACCAAAGCCTGAGCGGGTACATCACCACGGGCGACGAACCGGTCGGCGAAGCCGAGGTCTGACTCAGATACACAGCCTCGGATGCCGCGCGTTGTGAACCTGTTGGATCACTCGAGGGAGCTAGCGAATAGAGCAGCCCGCCGGGGGAAGTATCCCGGCGGGCTGCTGTTAGTTGTAGTTGCTAAGGTGCTTCTCGCGGCTTCGATTTGTGTGAAGGTTGCGCGCCCACCTAGGAATTAGTGCCGCTTTCGTGCATCCTTGCCGGTTTCGACCGCATTCGCGTGATTTGCGAGCTTCCCATAGTTGTTCCGGCGGCCTCTTCAGCCGCCATTGAGACTGGCGGACGGGAATTCGAGACGGCGCGGGCAGGCCACCGGTTCCTCAATATCCCCGCTTGAGGACGGCGGTGGCGTTGAAGGCGCGGAAGGCGAGGCCGAGCGAGATCAGGCACATCATCAGCGTGCGGGCGCTCGCGCCGCCGCCGAAGCCCTGCATCATCCCCGTCAGCTCGATGAACTGGTTAACCAGCATCAGGATGGCGATCGCGAGCAGCACCCCGCCCGCGAGCCGGCTCTTGCTCATCCGCAGCCACAGCGACACGCCGAAGACCAGCGCCGCGTCGAAGTAGAACGCTGGACTGTAGAAGAATCCGAGCAGCACGTTCAGCCCCGCGATCAGGAAGAAGATCCCGGTGCACAGGTCGATGGCGTCGTTGGCCTCCTCGGCGTTGTCGACCGAGCCGAAGATGCGCTCGAAGCCGCGCTTGGCCGGGCGGTTGAGCGTCGCCGAGCCGCGCGCCAGCGCCGTCATCCCGCTGTACGCGGTGATCGGCACGCGGAAGGTGTCGTGCGAGCCGTCGGGGAGCGCCACCCACTGCATCACCGGGTTCATGATGCCGCAGTGCGGGCAGGACCGGGACGTGACCTGAGTCTGCTGGCCGCAGTCGCGGCACGGCTTGGTGTCCATTACGGAGATTGGGAGAAGATGGGAACTGGAAACGGCTTTGGCGGGAACATCTGACAGCAAGCTAATCACTCCGGACGTCAATTGCAAGCACGATGTGACATTCTACGTCTCGATCGATTGATTCGTCTCCCCCTCCTCTTCCGCCTCCTCCTGCGGCGCGGGGGCGAGCACGACGGCGGTCTCGCCGGGGAGGAGCCAGCCGCCGCCGGGCGTCTCCACCGGCGGCGTTCCCGCGCCGTCGTATTCGGGGGATTCGCTCGACCACACCGTCTCCCAGCGCATCCCGGGCGGCGGCGCGAGCAGCGGCTCGGGCGCGGGGGCGAGATCGACCTGCGTGCCGAGGTTGACGACCAGCAGCCGGTCTCCATCCTCGTGCAGGAAGCGCAGGCAGAGCGCGGCGGGGCCGAGCACCGCGCCGTGCATCCGCGCCGCGTCCTGCGCGGCGAAGGCGGACGTCTCGCGGCGCAGGCGCAGGAGGTCGCGGTGGAGCGCGTACGCCGCCGCGTTGGTCTCGCGCTCGTGGAGATCCAGCTTGCACGCCTCGAATGTCGCCCGGTCCGCGGGGTCGGGGATGCGCGCCTGCATCTCCGGCGCGGCGATGCTGGGGAGCTGCGCCAGGAACTCCTTCCGCCCGGCGTACACCTTCTCCGCCAGCTCTGGCTCGTGGTCGGCGAAGTAGACCCAGCGCGCGCTGGCGGCGAACTCCTGCCCCATGAACAGCATCGGCGTGCCGGGCATCAGCAGCGCCAGCGCCGTCATCGCCCGCACCCGCGGGGGCGAGGCGAGCTGGTGGATGCGCTTCCCCGAATCGCTGTTCGCGACCTGGTCGTGGTTCTGGATGAAGGTGACGAACGCGTGCGCGGGGACGCCGAACGACGGGGTGCCGCGGCGCTGCTTCTGCCACCCGTAGCGCTGCCCCTGGAAGAGGAACCCCCACTTCGCGGCGGAAACGAGCTCCTGCGGCGTGCCGCGGTAGTCCGAGTAGTACGCCTCCGCGCGGCCGGTGAGCGCCACCATCGCCGCGTGGTGGAAGTCGTCGTTCCACATCGCGTCCAGCCCCCATCCTCCCTCGCCGGCGGGGCGGACGAGCACGGTCTCCTGCGGCTCGTTCTCGGCGACGATGAAGAGGGTGCGCGTCGCGGCGGCCTCGCGCGCGGCCCGCGCCAGCTCGGCGACGACGTGGCGGGGCTCGCGGTCGTAGATGTTCTGCGTGGCGTCAAGCCGCAGCCCGTCGAGGTGGAACTCGCGGATCCAGTACGCGGCGTTCTGGACGTAGAACTCGCGCACCGGGCCGGAGCCGGGGCCGTAGAAGTTGACGGGATCGCCCCACTCCGTCTCGTGGCGGTCGGTGAACCAGCTGTCGCCGAACTCGGTGAGGTAGTTGCCGTCCGGCCCCAGGTGGTTGTAGACGACGTCGAGGATGACGCCCATCCCCGCCGCGTGCGCCCGGTCCACGAAGCGGCGGAAGTGGTCGGGGCGGCCGTAGAGACGCGTGGGCGCGTACAGGTCCACCCCGTCGTATCCCCACCCGAACTCGCCGGGGAACTCGGCGACGGGCATCACCTCGAGCAGCGTGATCCCCAACCTCGCCAGCTGAGGAAGCTGCTCCGCCGCCGCGGCCCACGTCCCCTCGGGCGTGAAGCAGCCCACGTGCAGCTCGTAGATCACCTGCCCCTTCGCCGGCACGCCGCGCCACTCGCCGTCCGTCCAGGCGAAGGAATCGGGATCGACCACCTCCGACGGCCCGTGCGGCCCCGCTGGCTGGAAGCGCGAGGCGGGATCGGGAAAGGCGTCGCCGCCGTCCAGGCGGTAGCGGTAGAGCGTCCCCGCCGCGGCGGAAGCGACGGCGCCGGAGAACCAGCCGTCTCCCTCCGCCCGCAGCGCGGACGGGGCGGCACCCGCGCCTGGGCCGCCCTCGATCACCACCTCCACGCGGCTGCGCTTGGGCGCCCAGACGCGAAAGTGCACGCCGCCGGCCGGGAGCACCTCGGCCCCGGCGGACAGCCGGCGCTGCGCCATCTCCATCTCCCGTTCCGAACGATCGATACCGGCACGAACGGGCGGCGCGGTACGCAGGTTCGGTACCGAGGGCGGAGCTGCTACAGGACAACGCCGTTCTGGGGACGGGCGGCTGAAGCCGCGGCTGGAACATTGGAAAGCCTCGCAAACTGCGCGAGGCTTCGACTGCACGCGGGCGATGCGGCGGCGCGGGTGGCTGTCCACCGGCAAGGCCGCCGATCCGCAGCCTGCGCAGCAGGCTTCCCAATGTTCCAGCCGCGGGTTTACCCGCCCGTCGGATGCGCGGACGCCCGGTGTGTCACCCGCCGCCTACGACAGCGTCTCGAGGATCTCCTTCGCGGCGCGGTAGCCGGAGCGGATGGCGCCGTCGACGGTGCCGTTCCAGCCGTCCGTCGCGGTGGCCTCGCCGGCGAAGAAGAGGGTGGCGTCGACCGGCTCGGCCAGCGCCTGCTGCGCGGGGAGCGCGCCCGCGGGAACCCAGGTGTACGCGCCGCGGGCGAACGGGTCGTGGTGCCAGTCGTGGCGGCGCCAGTCCACCACCTCGGCCTGCACGCGCGCGGGCGGCACGCCCAGCATCTTCGCGAGCGCGTCGAGCGCCTGCGCCGCAGGGTCGCCGCCGCGCGCGAGGAAGCGGTCGGCCGCGCCGCCCCCCGCCCACGCCGTCAGCACCGGCGCGCCCACCGGCGACGGCGTCCACCACGCGGGCACGTCTTCCATGGTCATGAAGAACTTGCGCTCGCGCGCGCCCTCGTCATCCCCCCGCCACTCCAGCACCTCGTCCCAGAACGCCTCGCGGAAGCGCAAGATCACCTTCACCACGTGCCCCATCTCCAGCTGCGACACGATCTCCCGCTTCCCGTCGAGTGATGGGGAGAAGGCGATGGCGCCCTGGCTCCCCTCCTTCGCCTGCAGCACGCCGAGGGGGACGGTGACCAGCACGCGCCGTGCGGCGACCGGCTCCAGCTCCGCGCCAAAGCGGGAGCGGACGCGGATCTCCGCGTGGCCGCGCCGCCATTCGACCGTGTGGACGGCGCCGGCGAGCCGCATCTCGCACCGTCCCGCGAGGCGCGCGGCGAGGCCGCGGACGGCCAGGTCGAAGCCGCCGAGCGGGTGCCAGCGCACCAGCCCGCCGCCCCCGCCCGAGCCCTTGATCGTCCTCGCCAGCCAGTGGACGCCGACGCGGTCCACGTCCGAGGCGTGGAAGCCCTCGACGTAGCGCTCGATCAGCGCGTGGACGTGCGGCTCCACGTCGGGGCAGCAGTCGCGCAGCCACGCGCGGAAGGGCTGGTCGCGCTCGGGCGGCGGGTCGAGCCGGCGGAGGATGCCCACCACGGCATCGTCGTAATCCAGGCACCGCGCGACGCCGTCCGCCACCTCCCACTGGCCGCCGGAGCTGCGGTACGCGGCGCCGCCCATCGAGCGGATGGCGTCGAAGGCGGGGCCGGGAACGTCGACGAACTCGGCGCCGAGCTCCACCGGCAGGGGGTGGGCGGGGTCGTGCAGCGAGTGGATGCGCCCGCCCAGCCGTCCCCGCGCCTCCAGCAGCACCACGTCGGCGCCGCCGTCCGCCAGCGCGCCCGCCGCCGCCAGCCCGGAAACACCGCCGCCGATCACCGCCACGTCCCGCATCATCCCCCCAGTGCCCAGTGCCCAGTGCCCAGTGACGGGTAGATAACACGGGCGCCGCCTCCCGGCGAGGGAGACGGCGCAAAAAGACGAGGGGAACCGGGGCCCACCCCCCGATCCCCCTCGCCCGGGCCGCACGGCTTGCGCCCGCGCGGCTTTGTGAGTCGGGTGAGAGAAACCGGGGCCCACCCCCCAGCCCCCTCACCCGCCGCGCGGCTTGCGCCGACGCGGACCTGGTTTGCGGGGAAACCGGGGCCCACCCCCCGGCCCCCCGCAGCACCGGCCCGCTTGCGCAGGCGCGGCGCATCTATGGGTGGTGAGGAGACGCGAGGCCCACCCCCCGGCCCCCTCACCCGAACCGCGGCGGCTCTCACCGCGCGCGGATCGTTTGTCACGTTCTGCGCACAAACCTATTCGCGGTAGCTGTCAGGGAGATTACAGGAGGGGCAGAAAGATTACGGGAGGATTAGGAGGGTTGATCTGCGGGAAGAGGGGGTGATTTCCCCAGGTTGGGATGCCCGGGCCAGCCACCCCGGGTTGAAACCCGGGGCTGGAAAATCAAGAAGTCCGCCTTCGCGGACTCCGGTCCCAATCACCGTTGTGAGTTGCAGCCTTTGGTGCGGCACGAAATCGACCGCCCGCGCGAATGCAGACGTACAACCCTCTCCCGGTACGGGAGAGGGTGGCGAGCCCCAGCGAGCCGGGGAGAGGGCGGGATGCCGGCGCCGCGCGGGGATGCCTCTCGCCGCGCACTGGGCACTGGGCACTGGGCACTGGGCACTTCGGTGTTGATCATCCCGCCGCCGGAAAGACGAGCGTCACCCGCGTCCCCCGCCCCGCCTGCGAGTCCACGTCGATCGTCGCCCCGTGCTGGTCCACGATGCGGCGGGCGATGGAGAGGCCCAGCCCCGCGCCCTCGGTCAGCCCGCGCGCCTCCTCGCCGCGGTAGAAGCGCTCGAACACGTGCGGCAGCTCTCCCGGCGCGATGCCGATCCCCGTGTCGGCCACCACCACCGTGGGCGAGCCGCCGCGCGAGTGCACGTCCACCGTCACCTCGCCGCCTTCGGCCGTGTACTTCACCGCGTTCTGCATCACGATCATCAGCAGCTGGCGCAGCAGCGGCGCATCGCCCACCACCTTCGCCTCGTCGAACTCGCCCACCTTCAGCCGCACCCCGCGCGTCTCGGCCAGCACCCCGGCGGCGGCGGCGGCGTCGCTCACCAGGTCGTCGAGGTAGACCGGCTCCTCGACCACCGGGCGGACGCCCGACTCCACCCGCGCCAGGATCAGCAGGTCGTCGACGATGCGCCCCATCACCTCCGCCTCGCGGCCGATGTCGAGGAGCGCGGCGCGGTACTCCTCGGGCGCGCGCTCGCGCTGCACCGCCACCTCCGCGCGCACGCGCAGCACCGAGACGGGGGTGCGCAGCTCGTGCGCGGCGTCGGCGGTGAAGCGGCGCATGTACTCGTACGTCTCCTCCACCGGCCGCACCGAGAGCGCGGCCAGGTAGTGCCCCAGGATGGCCACCCCCACCAGCGCGGCGAAGGCGCCGACGACGAACGTCTCGATCAGCCGCAGCGACTGCGCCTCGATCTGCGCCAGGTCGGCCACCGCGACGGCCACGTACGGCCGCCGGTTGGCCAGCGCGAAGCGGAGCGCGTGCACCCGCCACTCGCCCGCGCCGGCGCGGTAGCCGCGGTCGGCGCTCCCCAGCCGCAGCGCGGCCCGCGCGGCGTCGCGCACCTCGCGCTCCACGGTGTCGCCGGTCACCACCCGGCCGGCCGAATCGAGCAGGTACAGCTCGCTCCCGGGCACCTCCATCTCCTGCACCGCGTCGAGCGCCGCCTCGTCGGAGGGGATGCCGTCGCTCTCCATGATCTGCGCGGCGCGCACCACCTCGTTGGTGGCGGCGTGCAGGGTGCGGGTGAGCTGCACCTCGACCTCGCGGCTGGTCACCCAGTACATCCCCCCGCCCACCACCAGCAGGATGGCGGCGAAGCTGAGCGTATACCACGCCGTCAGCCGGTGCCGCAGCCGGCGCAGCGGCGCGCGCATGTGGTTCATGTGCCGAAGCGGTAGCCGGCGCCGCGCAGGGTGTGGATCAGCTTGGGCTCGAACTCGTCGTCGATCTTCCGGCGCAGCCGGCGGACGAGCACCTCGAGCACGTTGGTGAACGGGTCGTGGTTGTCGTCCCACACCGCCGCCGTGATGGCCGCGCGGTCCACCACCGCGCCCTCGTGGCGGACGAAGAACTCCAGCAGCTCGAACTCCTTGGCGGTCAGCTGGATGGCCCGCCCGGCGCGCCGCACCTCGCGCGTGCGCAGGTCCACCTCCAGGTCGGCCACGGCGCGCCGCTCGGGCGCCAGCTGCGGCGGCCGCCGCGCCAGCGCCTGCACCCGCGCCAGCAGCTCCTTGAAGGCGAAGGGCTTGGTGAGGTAGTCGTCGGCGCCCGACTCCAGGCCGTACACGCGGTCGTCCACCGCGTCGCGCGCGGTCAGCATCAGCACGGGGGTGGAGATGCCGTTGGCGCGGATGCGCTTGCACAGGTCGAAGCCGCTGCCGCCGGGAAGCCCCACGTCCAGAATGATGACGGCGTAGCTGCCCAGCGCCGCCTTCTCGCGCCCCTCGTAGAAGGTGCGCGCGGTCACCACGTCTACGCGGTGCTCGCGGAAGCCGGAGTCCAGCACCTGCAGCAGCGCGGGATCGTCTTCGACGACCAGGATTCGCATGGCCGGGAGATGGGAACGTCGTTGCGACTCAGCTTGCGTGATGCGGAAAGATCGGTCGGCTGGACAAATTGCGGAAGCACGAAAGGTTGGGGGATGATGAAGACGCGTCCCGCATGCGGCGGATGCCGTCCCGGTCACCAGGGAGGGATGATGCCCACGTATGGCCGCGCACATCGCCGGCCCGAACGCGATTCGACCAGACACAGCGAGCCGTTCCCAGCGATCGCGGTGATACTTAAGCATCCACTTAAGTATTGCCCCCGTCTCCCGGAGGAATGCTGGCCCACAGGCACGTTCGGCCGCCGTGCAGCGACGTCCCCTGATCGAATCGGTTAAGACCGCCAGGTCCAGCGGCTTACCGGGGGAATCGCTACCCAACCCGGGCATCGCCGTCAGGAATTCATCCGTGCACCCACTCCCGCCGGGGCTCGATTGCTTTTCGCGTTCGATCATCGACGGGAGGCGTGGCCTCGAATAGCGGGAGCACGAGCTCAGCGCATTCATCTGCCCACGTAAGCGTTCCTTCTGGATGCGACTCGTCTGTCGCTCGCAACCGATTCATCCGTGGAGGCAGGCTGTCTTAACCGATTCGATCGGGGAGATCGCTGCACGGCGCCTCACCGCGCCTGCGGGCCAACATCCCTTCACGCATACGGGACGATACTTAAGTGAATGCTTAACTATCACCGCATCCGTCTAATACCGATTGCTGCAATTGATTGTGCGTTTTGATCGGATCATCGGATGTCATTCGAGCGTCGCCGCTGCTCCGAACCTTCAATCACGCCGATGTTGGGCGGCGCCCGAGGAATCTGTGGCATGCGTCCGAGCGACAGGCGGCCTGTGGCTCGGGAGCCGGCCACAGATTCCTCAGGCGCCACGACTTTGCGTGGAGGACAGGGCGGCGCAGCGCCTTCGGAATGACATGCCAATGCCTATGGCTATGCCAATGCCTATGGCTGTTCCATCCTCCAATGCGCCGTTGACCCGGCGATTCGGTATGAGGCGCCCTGGCGCCGACAAAGAAAGCGCCTCCCCCGGAGATCCGGGGGAGGCGCTTCGATTGCGCCGCTTCAGGCGATGATCAGTACTGGACCCTGCGCTTGTCGACGTTGTTGCCGATCACCGCGCCGGCCACGCCGCCCAGCACGCCGCCCACGATGGCGCCACGCACGCGGTGGCGGCTGCCGCCGGCGACCGCGCCGATCACCGCGCCACTGGCCGCGCCGATGGCCGCGTCACGCTTGGTGTGCTTCACCGTGTAGGTGCGGGGCTGCCGGTAGACGGGGCCCGCGGACGAGCCGCTGCTGCTGCCGCCCGAGCTGCTGCGGCGCGCCGTCGAGCGGCGGTGCGTGCTCGAGGTCGAGCGGTGCGTGGTGCTGGTGGCCGGCTTCTCCTCGGCCGTGGCCAGCGCCTGCGGGGCCGCGGGCTGCGCGAGCGCCGCCTGGTTCAGCTCCACCGGGGTCGCCGCGGCCACGGGCTGCGCAGGCTGCACCATCATGCTGTCGAGCCAGGTCAGCTGCTGCTGCGGCTGGGCCGGCTTGGCGTCACGGCCGCACGCGGCGGCGCCCACCAGGGTGGACATCATCACTGCAACTTTAAGGACACGCATCGTCTGCTCCTCCTGTGGGATTTTGCGGCGCGGAAACGTCGCGCGGCCCGGTTTTGCCGCCTGCGCCGCGGACATTCTCGCGTCCGCCGCGTCTCGCGCCCCTCGTTCGCTCACCATTCTATTTTGCACGGTCGGTGCCACGCCGTGCCACTATTTCTAAGTGCAGATAATATAACACCTTACGAGGAAACACGCCACGATCTGATACCCATAATGTCGCAGATACGGCTTGATCGAGGGCTGATGATGAAAAAGATGCCTTCGATGGGTGACAGGGAGCGTCCAAACGTGATACAGGGACAGAAAAGGACACGTATTACAGCTGGAGATGACTATCCCCGGTTGACGGCGAGCGGCCGCGCCTCGGCGATCATATCCCGGCGCTCGGATCGCGCCATCCACGCGATGAAAAGCCACGCCGCCGCGGCCAGGTATGCCAGCGAGCCGGGCACCCACATCACCAGCCCCGCGATCTGCTGGTCCTCGAGCGGGGCCAGCCCCCACGCGCGCGCCGTCGCCAGGTGCGACGCGTACCACGGCGCGGTGCTGAACGTCAGCAACGCGCCGAGCGCGCCGCCCTGCATGGTGATCCCGAAGAGCGCGAGGATGGCCAGCCCGGGCACCCGCCGCAGCGACCCGCGCGGGTGGAGGACGGCCCACCAGAAGAGCAGCGCCGTTCCCAGGAAGCTGGCGTGCTCCAGCGCGTGCACCCACGGCCGCGCGACCGCCGCGTCATACGCGCCCGGAAGGTGCCACGCCCAGAGCGCGATGGAGTGCAGCGCCACCGCCGGCCAGGGCCGCACCAGCCAGGCGATCGCCACGCGGAGGCGGGGGAGCGCGTGCCACCACCGCGCCACCCGGCGGCGGGCGGGGCGCGGCAGCCCCCACGCGAGCCCGGCCTGCGGCGCGCCCAGCACCAGCAGCGGCGCGGCGACGGCCATCAGCAGCAGGTGCTGGGTCATGTGCACCCAGAACAGCGACTCCGCCACCCGGTCCACCGGCGACACCATCGCGACGGCCAGCGCCAGGAATCCCGCCGCGAACGCCGCCGCCTGCGCCGGACGGATGCCGCGCCCGCGCCCGGCCCGCCGCCACACCGCCTCCACGCCGCGCGTGTACAGCCACGCCGTCAGGTACAGCGGGACGAGAACCGCCGGCGCGAGCCCCCAGCTCCGCCACAGGTCGTGCGGCGACGGCGGCGCCCCCGCGTGCGCCATCAGCCGCGCCGGCACGCACGCCATCCCCACCGCGAGCGCGAGCACGCGCCGCAAAGGGAGATCGGCAGATGGTGATCGGATGCTGAACAAGCTGAATCGCCAGTGATCGTGGTCCGCGGATCGCCGCAAATCGACGCACGAAGCCGGCCAGTGAGCACCGTAGGAAAGCCTGGCGACCCCCTTCCGGTGTCATCCTGAGGGCGCGGTGGACGAAACCCTCATACAATCCGAATCCTGCCGCGCCCGAAGGATCTACTTTCCCTGCGTCGAGATCTGTCGCGATGGGCAGGCCTGTCCGGGCGTCGAGTAGATCCTTCGGGCGGCGCCAAACCCTGGTGCGGGCGCGGGTTCAGCGCAGCGCCGCCCTCAGGATGACATCGATGCGGTCATCCCCAACTCGCAAAAAGACCGGCGGGACGGAGATCGCCCCGTCCCGCCGGTGTTCATGGCCCTTCCAGCGTCAGCGGCGGAAGAAGCGGCGCGCGCGGTCGCGGACGTCGTGCCAGCCCTCGCGCAGGCGGTCGCCGAGGTTCTCGTCGTAGCCGCGGCTGAAGTCGCGGCCGTAGTCGCGGCCCGTCGCGCCCCAGCCGCCCGCGGAGAAGCGGTCGTAGCGGCCGCCGCCGTAGCCGCCGCCGGTCAGCCCGCCGCCCGAGCCGTAGCCGTAGTCGTCCACGTCGTAGCCGCGGTTGCCGTACCCCGCGAACCCGCGGTAGCCGCCGCCGTACGTCCCCGACTCGCCGCGCCAGTCGCCCTAGCCGCGTCCGCCCGGGCTCGACTCGCGGTTCACGCCGCCCCAGCCGCCGCCGGACCATCCGCGGTCGAGCGGGTAGTCGCGCCCGCCCAGGTCGCCGCCGCGCTCGATGTGCCAGTCGCGGTGCATGGTGTTGTAGCTGCGGCTGCCGGACGTGAAGTCGTCGCCGTAGCCCGACGCGCGGAAGTCGCGGCCGTAGTCGCCCGACGCCCAGCCGCGGTCCCGGTCGCGGTCGAAGTCCAAGCCGTAGCGGGGCATGGTCACCTCCGTCGAACGTTGGCTGCCATGGAGACGCGCCCCCTGCGCGCTCCCCCCGGAATTCGGGGGCGGAGGGGGATGCAGATTGCGCGCCGAATCCGACTCCACCTCGTCGCATGGAGACGAACGGAAGCGGCGGAGGCACGCCGTCCCGCGCGCCTCCGCCGATCATCATCACCCCGATCACTTCACCGGGAGAGATCCCCGGCGCGGAAGGGCGATCTCCCGCGCCGGAATCCCCATCCCCCTGCCCTACCGCCAGACGCTCAGCACGCTGGAGAAGTCGTCCGTCCACGGCTGCACGTTCAGCCGGTTGCGCGCGGGGCGCCAGTTCGCGTCCACCGCCAGCGGGCCGAGATCGGCGTCGCTGCGCGCCACCGCCGCCCAGCTGCTGGCGGAGAGATAGAACCCGCGCAGCCGGTTCTCGCCGATGCGCGCCGACAGCCCGCGCTCCCTGGCCAGCGCGGCCACGACGCTCTCCAGCTCCAGGTAGCGGTTGCTCAGGTGCAGCATCACGATCCCGCCCGGCGCCAGCTTGTCCAGGTACACGCCCAGCGCCTCTCGCGTCAGCAGGTGCACGGGGATGGCGTCGGAGTTGAATGCGTCCACCACGATCAGGTCGTACCGGTGCGCGGGCGCGTGCTGCAGCGACAGCCGCGCATCCCCCAGCACCACCGTGGTCCGCGCCGGAGAGTCGGTGAGGTAGGTGAAATAGCGCCGGTCGCGCGCCATCTCCAGGATCCCCGGGTCGATCTCGTAGAACGTCCACTCCTCGCCGGCGTTCGCGTACGAGGCCAGCGTCCCCGTCCCCAGCCCCACGGCGGCGACGCGACGGTGCCCGGCCTTTTCCGCCGTCGCCGCGAACACGCTGCCCAGCGGGCCGGAGCGCGCGTAATAGGTCAGCGGCTCGCGGCGGCGCTTGGGGTCCAGGCTCTGCGCGCCGTGCAGCGTGGAGCCGTGGTACAGCGCGTGGAAGCCGCCCATCTCCGGCTGCTCGAGCACCGCGAAGCGGCCGTAGAACGAGCGGTGCGCCAGGATCGTCGGCTCGCGCCGCAGCATGAAGGTGGAGCGCAGGAAGAGCGAAGCGCCGATGCACAGCGCCAGCCACGCCGGCGCGCGCCCCAGCCCGGCGGAGACGAGCGCCATCAGCACGGCGGCGAGCGGCAGCTGCAGCGCGGTGGGGATCCCCGGCACGTCCGTTCGCGACACCAGCAGGAGCGCGAACACGAACGCGGCCGTGCGCAGCACGTTCATCACCACCTGCCGCGGCGCCCACGCCCCGCGCGGCCAGGGACGCGCCAGACACGCCAGCGTGAGGACGATGGGATACTCCCAGGTGCGCGTGAAGGCGACCGGCGCGACGAGGACGTTGAAGATCCCCCCCAGCACCCCGCCCACCGCGATCCACAGGTAGAACTCGGTGAGATGCGTCACCGACGGCCGCCGCCGCGACAGCTCGCCGTGGGACACCATGGCGATGACGAACAGGCCCAGCAGGTGCAGGGGGATGACCTGCATTGGCCGCCGCGTGAAGCCGTACATCAGCAGCAGCGACACCGCGGCGATGAAGAACGGCTCCAGCGCCAGCATCCACCCGTGCTTCAGCGGCGGCCGGGTGGCGAACGCCAGGGTGAAGCTGAGGAGATAAAGCGCCAGCGGCACCACCCACAGCAGCGGGATCGGCGCCACGTCGGTGGTGATGAAGGTGGTGACGCTCAGCAGCAGCGACGACGGGATGAACGCCAGCCCCACCCAGACCAGCCGCTCGCGCGTGGTCACCCGGAGATCGATCCCCGAACCCACCGCCACCCCGTCAGACGGCGCGCCGGAGAGCGAGAGGCCCCGCGCCGGCGACAGGCGCCACACGGCGACGGCGGAGAGGACGACGAAGACGGCCAGGACGCCGTAGCCCACCGCCCAGGTGCGGCTCTGCTCCATCAGCCGGAGCCGCGGCTCCATCACGAACGGATAGCCGAGGAGCGCCAGCATGCTGCCGAGGTTGCTGGCGGCGTACAGCCAGTACGGGTTCGACGCGCCGGGATGCCCCGTCTCCGCGAACCACTTCTGCAGCATCGGCCCCGTCGCCGACAGGACGAAGAACGGCAGCCCGACCGTGGTCACCATCAGCATGAGCAGCCAGGCGATGGGCTCCTGCCCCCCGCGCGGCGCCGCGCCCGCCACGCTGATCGGCAGCATCAGCGCCGCGCCGGCCAGGAGGACGAGGTGCACCGCCGCCTGCCGCCGCACGCCCAGCGTGCGCGCGCCCACGTGCGCGTACAGGTAGCCGCCCAGCAGCGCGGCTTGGAAGAAGAGCATGCAGGTGTTCCACACCGCCGGCGTGCCGCCCAGCAGTGGCAGCACGAAGCGGCTGAACATCGGCTGCACCAGGAAGAGCAGGAAGGCGCTGGTGAAGATGGCCGCGGTGAACACGGCCAGCACCCAGCGGTGCGCCTGCGCGGCGGGCACGGCGGCGGCCGGTGCATCCGCCGCGCCGAGGGACGGCGCGGCGGCGGATGTCTGCTGGCTCAAGGACGCACTGCGGGTGACGGTGGCGCGGACGACGCGGTGGGGGCCGATGGACGCTTGAAGATGGCGCCCGCCGCGCTCCCGTCAACTCGCGGCGGATCCGCTGCGGTTCCGTGCCGTCTCCCTCCGGTCCGCTCCGCGTATCGCGCACCTCCCCACCCGCGGTCGTGCGTGCGCTTGACGGCTTTGTACGCGGGCTGCCAGACTCCGGATCATTCCTCGTCGTCCCGATGGAATTCTGATGCGGGGCCATCCGCACCGAAATCGCGGCATGAGGCGATGTCCGAGTCATATCATTCCGGATACATCAACCCGACAGCCACCGAAGGACCTGCCCATGACCGCCCGTTCGCCCGAACAAGCCCGCAAGCGCTACTATCTGGTTACGAGGGACATGAGCCCCGTGTCGGGCGGCCTTTCCTTCGTCAACCGGGAGGCGGCTCTCGTCAACGGGCGTCTTGCCGGTACGCACGAGCATAGAGAACCGGGACATCCGCACCCGGTGTTCGTAGGTATCCCCCGGCTGCGCGAGAAGCCGCAGGTGGTTATCGGCGGCAGCGGACCCACGGCCCTCGATTATTACGATTTGTTCAAGCCGATCTTCATCTCCACCCGGGCAAAGGAGCTGCTCGAGGGGATCGACCCCGGGGGATTCGAGTTCGCCGAATGCGAGACCGTCGACCGTCGCGGAAGCCGGGTCAAATCCTATTGGTGGATGGATGTGATTCGCTGGGTCGAGACGTTCGACGAAGAGCGGTCGAGCTTCGAGTGGTATCGCGACAGCTATCCGATGGCCCCGGACGCGCAGACCAACCCGTCGATGTCCGCCCTGTACGACATTCATATGCCCGGGGGCTTTCCCGACGAGTACCACGCATTCTGGTTCGCCCATTATCGCATCAAGTTCGTATTCGACGAGGTCCTGGTGGACGCCTGGAGAGAAGCGAGGCTGACCGGCGCCCACTTCACACCGCTTCAGCCGCCGACAGAGGCCGAATTCAAGGATCATGTTCGCTTCGTCAATTATCCCTACTGGACAGAAAAGGCGCGGCAGTCGTGACGGAATAGAAAACTCGCGTGTTGAAGAATCAGGACGAAACTGCAGGCCAGCACGAGCCCAGGCTTAACGAACCCGCCAGTCCACCGAAGGACCGCCATGACGACGCGTACGCCCGAACCCGCCCGCAAGCGCTACTATCTGGTCTCGCTCGACGTGGCCTCCAATTCCGGCACCGGTGTTTTCTTCGTGAACGAGGAGGAGGCTCTCGTCAACGGGCGCCGTGTCGGTTACCACGAGCGTAGAGTTCCGGGACATCCGCACCCGGTGTTCGTGGGCGTCCCTCCACTGCGCGAGAAGCCGAAGGTGGTCATTCCCGGCACCGGGGCCAAGGCCGTCGATTATGACGGCATGATCCCGGTCTTCATCTCCAGCCGGGCGAAGAGATTGCTCGAGGGGATCGATCCTGGAGCCTTCGAGTTCGCCGAATGCGAGACCGCCACCCGCCGCGGAAACCCGATCGAACCCTATTGGTGGATGGACGTGATCCGCTGGGTCGAGAAGTTCGACGAAGCGCGATCGGACTTCGAGTGGTATCGCGACCGCTTCCCGACGGCTCCGAATGCACAGGACAACCCTTCGATGTTCCGTCTGTACGACATTCACATGCCGGCGGGCTTCCCGGATGAGTACCACGCCTTCCGGTTCGCACATTTCAATGGCAAAGCCGTGTTCGACGAGGTCATCGTGGATGCCTGGCGAGCAGCGAGGCTGACCGGCGCCATGTTCACGCCGCTCCAGCCGCCGACAAAGGCCGATCTCAAGCGCCACCTTTCGTTCATCAACTATCCCTACTGGACGGAAAGGTCCCACCGGCCGTGAGCAGGCGCGGTGTTCACCCCGTCAATTCTCGGATCGCGCCGGAGCGTGCGCGCGGTGCCCGAGGTCCGTCGCGCGGAGCGGCCCGGAGCCGGCGGCCAGGCGCTCGCGCCGATCCGGACCGGCGATGGATGCAGTCGCCCCGCGCTGGGCGAGCCACATCGAACCGCCGGCCGTGACCCCGCCGAACAGCGCCGCCAGCAGCACATCCGAGCCGATCGCCCCCAGCCGGGGGATTCCGCCGCCCGAAAGCAGGCTGGCCGTCACCATGAAGGCCGGCACGAACAGGCCGGCCACGATCCCCCCGCCAAGACCGAAGCGCACCCAGCTGATCTCCGCAAGCCGCCTCCCGCGGTAGAGAAGGCTGATCAGGGCCGAGAAGAAGCCCCCGGCGATCGCGCCCATCACCGCCACCCTCATCCCCATGAAGATCGCGTCCAGCGGCCAGGGTCCCCTGGAAGCGACGACCCCGGCGGCGTGGAGCACCGCGACGGTCACCACCGTGAGCGCGAACCAGGCGGCACCCCACACCACGGCGTTTTTCACCGCGCCCTTCAGGCGCTTGAGAAAGTCGTCCATCGCCATTCGCTGCCTCCAGAAGGTTTCCATTCACTCCAATCAGTTGTCGTCGCGGCTCACCGGTGCCCGGAAGCCGCCCGGCGCTCGCCCTCACCGCTCGATCTGCACCTCCTCGACGTTGTCGAACCGCTCCGTGTCGATCAGCAGGACGTAGGGGTCGATGCCGGCGTCGGAGGGCCTGCGCGGCACGGTGACCGTGATCGTCTGCCGGCCGGAGCGGATGCGATGATTCCGCAGGTAGAGCACCTCGCCGAAGTCCAGGCTCTCGTTGTTGTTCGGAGCGAAGACGCCGATCGGCACCCACTCGTCCATCGGCACCTCCGTCTCCCTGCCCGCGGGGTCGACGGTGACCTTGCGCGCCCGCAGGCGGAGCGTCACCTGCCAGGCGCCCGCCGCGGTCCGCCTGGCCGTGGCGCGCTCCGTCTCCAGGTCCCAGAAGGTGTTCGCCGCGAACAGGTCATGGGCCAGGTACCGCAGCGAGTCCGGCGTGACCGCCTGCAGCTCGCGGTAGAGATCGAGCGAGGTCGCCGGGGGCGCCGCGGCCGGGCGGTGCGCTTCGAAGAATCGCCGCCACGCCAGGTTCACCCGCTCCGTCCCCGCGTACTCGCTCAGCGCGTACAGCGCGAACGGGCCCTTGCGGTAGGATGCGTACGGGTCCATCGCCCGGAGCAGCGGGACGGACTGGCGGATGGGCACGATGGGATACGGCTGCCGGAAGAACCGCAGCAGCCGCCGGAGGTGCTCGCGCCCGTACGTCTCCTCCACCACCCCCATCGCGGCGTACCACGCGAAGCTCTCGGTGATCAGTGGCGCGCCCTCGGCGAACGCGTAGGGGACGCCCCATTCGTGCGCCATCTCGTGCGCCATGATGGCGAAGGGGAAATCGAGGCCGCGCGGATCCTCCTTCGGATTGAAGAGGGAGAACCCCTGGCCGTAGTCGATCGTGGTCGCCTCGGCGTGTGCGCCCATCTTGCGGACGGAGTTCTCGACCAGGCGGATGTAGCTGTAGGGGTACGGGCCGAACTCCCGGCTGTTGCGGTCGAGCGAGGCGCGGACGCTGCGGAGCAGGCGGTCCACGTTCGCCGTGTGGCCGGGGTGATGGTAGATCTGGATCGCCACGCCGTTCCACCGCTCCTCGCGCACCGCGTACCGCGCGGAGAAGAAGCCGTACTCGTCGCCGATGGGGGTGTCGGTCGCGTAGTGGAAGTAGCGGCGCCCACCCTCCGTCCACGTCCGCCGCAGCAGCCCGGGCGCGACGGCGATCTGGTCTCCCGCCGTGCCCACCACCGCGTCGACGGAGATGCGCTCGGCGCCCCCGTCCTGACCCTCCTCGCCGGTGACGTCCTGCGCGTCGGCGAGCGTGGGGAGCACCGGGCGCCGCGGAAGCCCGTGCGCCCGGCGCTCTCCCGGCGCGAAGAGCTCGCGGCGGCGCTGGTAGCCGATGGCGGGGAGCCAGTCTCCGTTCGTGAACCAGGTGCCGTTCGCCACGACGGAAGATGCGGCGCCGCCGTTGCGGAAGCCGTGCGGCGCCGCCTTCACCCGGAAGCCGAGCCGCAGCGACTCGCCGGGCTGCAGCGGCCGCTCCAGTGAGTAGATGCGGTGGCCGCGGTCGTCGTCCTGCACCACGCGCCGGGCGGGACGGTCGAAGCTCATCGCCCCGGTCTCCACGCCGGGGACGGTGGCAATGTGGATTGAACCGATCGCCCTCGCGGCGTGGTTCACCAGGAGATAGGTCCCGCGGATCTCCGCCGTGCGGCGATCGGGGTAGATCTCCACGCGCAGCTTCGCGGTCGTCAGCCGCGGCTGCGGAACGTTCGCGTACCGCGCGTAACGGCGCTCGTACTCCGCGCTCCGCTCCTTGCGGGCGAAGGCGGAGGCGTAGTCGTTGAGGACGTTGGTGTTGTAGAAGATGAACCCGCCCAGGGTCAGGACGAGCCCCGCCGCGAGCGCGGCCATCCACGGCACCGAGCGCGTGAAGCGGCCGCGCGCCAGCCGGAGCCGCGTCCGCACCCCGCCCTCCATCCCCCGCATCCAGAGCAGCCGCGCCGCCAGCGCCAGCAGCAGCGCCCACGCCGCCCAGTACGCCTTGAACCACGCCCACGGGCCCAGCGACGGGCCAAAGCCGCGCATGTCCGAGTACGTCCACCCCGGGCTCCCGCCGTAGATGAGCAGGTTGTGCCGGATCCCCAGCTGCGGCGCGAAGGCGATGAGCCCGAAGACGAGGAGCGCCACTAGGTGGCCGAGGTACTTCTGGTTCATGATCCCCTGCACCGCCAGCGCGAGCACGATGAAGAGGAGGTACTCGGGGAGCTGAAGTCCGAAGAGGACCTTCAGGTAGAGGCCGAGCTGGAAGTCGTGGTATCCCAGGCGCAGCTGGATCAGGAGCCCGGCCAGCGTCAGCAGCGCCATCCACACGGCGAGGACCAGGGCGAGCGCCAGGAACTTGCCCGTGAAGACGACCCCTTCCGGCACCGGCGCCGCGTCGGTGATCTCGCCCAGGCCGTGCTCCCGCTCGCGCCACACCAGCTCACCGGCCCAGAGGACGATGAGCAGGGGGATGATCACCCACGGCGTCAGCGGATTGGTCAGCGGGGTGGTCAGGAAGGTGAGGAGATACGCCGTCGTAGGGAGGAGCGGCGTCCCCATGTTGTACAGGTTCTGCGGCAGGAGCAGCACCGTGAGCGCGGCGATGAAGACCAGCACGACGAGCCCGGCGCGGCTCTTCGCGATCACCCGGAACGACGTCCAGGCGATGGCGAGCGTCTGCCGTGCGTACAGCGCCGGGTCGAACCTCCCCGTGACCTGCGGGACGGAGATGGGGGTCCGCGCGGCGTCGCTCCCGGCGGGCGTCGGGGCGTGCGCCTCGCGCCGCCGCGCGATGCGGCTCCACAGCGGCTTCGGCGTGTGATGGGCGAAGCGGAAGCGGCCCCAGGTGAGCGCGAGCGTCCCCAGCGCGATGCCGAGCCAGACGAGGCGGCTCCACAGCAGCGGGCCCTCCAGCCCGATCAGCCGCGTGCTCTTCTCGATCGGCGTCCACCCCAGCACCAGGTCGGAGGTGATGTAGATGTGGCCGAAGACGTCGAGCAGCACCGCGATGTCCTGCCGCTCCAGGAAGTACAGGATGGCGATCATCCCGCCGTAGGCCACGAACAGCAGGAACACGCTCCCCAGGTAGCTGCCGATCGCGCGGCGGCTGAGCGCCGCCCACGCGAACTGGATCGCGGTCCCCACGAAGGCGTTCGGCAGCGCCAGAAAGCCGTAGGCGGAGAGGTAGGCCACCGGCCGGAACGGACCGACCACCTCGGCGTCCACCCCGGGCCCGTAGACGGCGGCCATCACCCCCAGCGGCACCGCCAGCAGGATCACCGCGTTGAGGACGAAGGCGGCCAGGAACCGTCCCCCCAGGTGCTCGGCCCTGGAGACGGGGGCGGTGTAGGTGAGGGGATGCATCCCCGTCTCCGCGTCGCGCGCGGCGATCTCGCCGGTGACGCCCGCGGCCACGATCAGCCAGAACAGGCTGCAGAAGACGGTGACGGACGCGATGATGAAGGGGGAGTTGAGATAGAAGTCGGAGTAGGTCGCGTCGGCCAGGTAGTTCCCGCGGACGAACAGGTACGAGACGACGCCCAGAGCCGTGAAGTAGAGCCAGGTGGTGAGGCGGCGTGCCTGGTAGGCGAGCTCGAAGCGGAAGATCTCGCGGAGCTTCACGCCGCCACCTCCGGCTGCCCGCGGCGCCGGCCGATCCGCCCCGCCATGGTGCTGAAGTAGACGTCCTCCAGGTCCGGCTCGGCGGGTTCCCATCCCACGCCGGGCGCCGTATCGCCATGGACGTGAACCACGGTGCGCCCGGCCAGGAGCTTGGTGGAGATCACCCGCAGCCCCTCCTCTTCCGCCGTCTCTCCCCGGGCGGCGATCCGGCGCCAGACGCGTCCCCGCAGCGACTCGATCGCCGCCAGCGGCTCCGCTTCGAGCAGGATCTCGCCGCGATTGATGATCGCCATCCGCTGGCACAGCTCGGAGACGTCCTCCACGATGTGCGTGGAGAGGATCACCGCGCTGTTCTCCCCCAGCTCGCTCAGCAGGTTCAGGACACGAACCCGCTCCGCGGGGTCCAGCCCGGCGGTGGGCTCGTCCACGATGATCAGCTGCGGGTTGCCGAGCAGCGCCACCGCGATGCCGAAGCGCTGGCGCATCCCCCCGCTGAAGCCGCCCAGCTTCTTCCGCCGATGCTCGGCGAGGTTGGTCTGCTCCAGCAACGCATCCACCGTCTCACGCCGCTCGCGGCGATCCGTGATCCCCTTCAGCACGGCAAAGTGGTCCAGCAGGTCCTCCGCGGTGACCTTCGGGTAGACGCCGAACTCCTGAGGCAGATAGCCCAGCGTGCGGCGCACCGCGTCGCGCTCGCGCAGCACGTCGATGCCGCCGAGGGTGGCCTCGCCGGAATCCGCCTCCTGCAGGGTGGCGAGCGTGCGCATCAGCGTGCTCTTCCCTGCCCCGTTCGGTCC